>JAGFXI010000429.1 GCA_017861095.1 Deltaproteobacteria bacterium
ACATCTTCGGTGACAACGTGGAGGACCGGCTCGGATCCGTCAGGTACTTCTCGTTCTACCTCCTGAGTGGGATCGCTTCGGGCCTCTCCCATCTCCTCCTCAACTGGCACTCGCCCGTGCCCACCATTGGGGCGAGTGGCGCCATAGCCGGAGTCATGGGCGCCTACTTTCTCCTCTACCCGAAGGCCCGAGTTCTCACCTTGATCCCCATTTTCTTTCTGCCCTACTTTATAGAGGTCCCGGCATATTTCTTCCTGGGTCTTTGGTTCGTCATGCAGTTCTTGAGCGCTGCCATAGCTCCTGCCGGCGGGGGAGGCATCGCCTGGTGGGCCCACATCGGTGGCTTCCTTTTTGGAATGGTGCTCCTTAAGCTTTTCCTGAGAATTCCCGAATCCGGGCTCAGTCGCCGGCTCCGTGAGGAAACCTCCAGAAAAAGAAGCCATCGCCTCCAGATGGTTACGCCGCCCCGCCCCGCTGAGGCAGAGCATCTTTCCGCCTCTCTTTACATCACCCCCTTGGAAGCTTTGATGGGAACGCGCAAACTCGTGAGCATCGCCTCTGGCCGCAGGCGCAGGCTTTTTCGCGTCACCATACCCCCTGGCGCTGCGGACGGCATGACCCTTCGCCTCAGCGGGGCAGGGGAGGAACTCGATGGTGGCGGTCGGGGGGATCTGTACCTGAGGATCAAGATTCAAACGGATCAGGGCTAGTGAAGGAAAAGGGGATTGCCACAATAGCCTCTCTTGCTTAGCATATGCCACCGCGTGAAAACGTCCATACGCTCTGAGTTCACCTTGTTCTCAAGAAGGAGGCTCTCGACATGGCTTTGCACGAACTAGCCGGAAAACCCGCGCCGAGGTCTGTGCTCGTCAATGTCCCCCGACTCGTTTCTGCGTACTATACCCATACCGTCGATGTCTCGGATCCCGACCAGCGAGTTGCTTTCGGCACATCGGGACACCGGGGATCTTCATTAAGAAATAACTTCAACGAAGGTCATATTCTCGCAATAAGCACAGCTATTTGTGAGTACAGAAGGAAGAGGGGCATTGGGGGACCTCTCTTCATGGGCATGGACACTCATGCCCTCTCCGAGGCGGCCCTTGCGAGCGCCCTCGAAGTCTTCGCCGCCCACGGTGTGACGGTGATGATCCAGAAAGGGCGCCGCTACACGCCGACGCCGGTCATCTCTCACGCCGTTCTCACATACAATCGTGGAAGGAAGGAGGGGATCGCGGACGGCGTTGTCATCACCCCCTCCCATAATCCCCCTGAAGACGGCGGCTTCAAGTACAACCCGCCGGAGGGCGGCCCGGCGGACACGGAGACGACCAGGATCATCCAGCATCGAGCCAACGGGATTCTCGGCGCCGGGCTGAAGGATGTGAAGCGGATTCCCTTCGAGCGGGCGCTCAAGGCGGATACTACCCATGAGTACGACTACGTAATCCCGTACGTCGAGGATCTTGCCAACATCATCGACATGGAGGCCATCGCCGGGGCAGGACTGAAAATCGGCGCCGATCCGCTCGGTGGATCGTCCGTTGATTTCTGGGACCCAATTTCCCAGCGCTACCGCCTTTCGCTGGACGTGGTGAACCGGACCGTCGACCCGACCTTCTTCTTCATGACCCTGGACAAGGACGGCAAGATTCGGATGGACTGCTCCTCGCCCTATGCCATGGCGAGCCTCATCACCCTGAAGGACCGGTTCGACATCGCCTTCGGCAACGACACTGACGCGGACCGCCACGGCATCGTCACCAGGAGCGCCGGCCTCCTCAATCCGAACCACTACCTCGCCGTTGCGGTGTGGTACCTGTTCCAGAACCGACCCGGCTGGCGAGATGATGCGGCGGTGGGAAAGACGATCGTCTCCAGCTCCATGATCGACCGGGTCGCCTCGCACCTTGGCAGACGGTTGGCCGAGGTGGCCGTAGGCTTCAAGTGGTTCGTGGAGGGACTTCTGGACGGCTCCTACGGCTTCGGCGGCGAGGAGAGCGCCGGGGCCTCATTCCTCCGGAAAGACGGGACCGTCTGGACCACGGACAAGGACGGGATCATAATGGACCTCCTCGCCGCGGAGATCACGGCGAGGACGGGCAAAGACCCGGGTGAGGTATACCGGGAGCTTGAAGGGAGATTCGGCTGCGCTTACTACGACCGGATCGATGCTCCCGCCTCGCCAAAGGCGAAGGCGGTCCTTCAATCCCTGTCGCCGGATCTGGTGCGGGCGAGGGACCTTGCCGGCGAGCCCATTCTCGCCAAGCTCACCAAGGCGCCGGCGAGCAACGCCGCCCTGGGCGGGCTGAAGGTGGTGGCTGAGAGCGGGTGGTTTGCAGCGCGGCCCTCGGGAACCGAGGACATCTACAAGATCTACGCCGAGAGCTTCAGGAGCAGGGAGCATCTGGAGCGAATTCGTGAAGAGGCGCAAGCGATCGTAAACGCCGCCCTTGTCGAGGCCGGGGTCTAGCCGAAATGGTGTTCACGTAGGCCGCCGCGCGAGCCCTCCCTCGCAGGTTGTCCGATCTT
>JAGFXI010000430.1 GCA_017861095.1 Deltaproteobacteria bacterium
TGGTTCCCAGACGCTGCGGAATTTCATAGAGGCGCATGATAACGAAAAGCGCTGACCAGCCGAGCGTGTAGGCGAGGTCCATACCGGTGAATTTCAGCGGCCGCAGCAGGCGGACCTCCCCGTCGAATCCCCGGCAAAGCATGGCCAGGTGGATGCGGTGCGCCCGATCCAGGGTGCGCAGAAGCAGTTGCCCAACCAGGGAGCCGATTACCCGGATTCCCATGCCCCGCCCCTCGAAAGAGCGCAAGGACCGTGCTCTCGTCAGTCGCGTCGCCTCGTCACCAAGGACGAAAAGGTAGCGGTAGAGAAAGAGGAGTTGGACGACGAAGGCCCTCGGAGCTCCCAGCTTTTCCAGAGCAAGGCAAACGCCGTTCAGCCCTGTGGTGGAAATGAGAAGGAGCGCCGCCGTCACTGTGAGGAAGAAACGGATCATGATCGAGATAAATGACAGCCAGCCGCCCGACACCGCTATCGGCCCCAGACGCACGAGGATCTCCCGGTCAAAGAAGGGATTGAATATCCCGATGAAAAAGGCGAAGGGAGCAGCGAGGAGGACCTTTCTCAGGAGGTAGCCGAGGGGAAGATCTCCAAGAGCGATAACGACGACGGGATAGATGACGAAGGGGAAGAGCCCGGCGACTGTGTATTTATTGAAGGAGACGACCGCAACGATGAAGGCGAGGGTGGTGAGTAGTTTCGCCCTCGGATCGAGCCGATGGATAGAGGTGTCCCGGGAGGAGATGATATCCAGGTAACTAATGTCGAATGCAGAAGCATCGGGAGTGGCCACGGCACATCTTTCCGAAAAACCGAAGGCAGGGGAGCGGACGACGCCCCTGCCCTCGTGGTTGAACTTCTCAGATCCCCTCGCTCGCCTTAGCCCTTGTTCTGCTGACGTCTCTTCAGCCCGAAGCCGATGAGTGCGGCAACGGCCATGGTGATGCCGGCCCCGACGACACCAGCCACCGAGGTCCCGGCGCTCACTGCGGGCCATTGTTCCGCAGGGGAGGACTCGGCGGGTTCCTGCGCGGGCTCCTCCTTCGACTCCGTCTGAGCCTTTTCCTTTCTGAAATCATAGTCGGGCAAGAAAGCCGTCTTCTTCTGGAGTTCCGCTAGCGAGGAGTGCACGCCATGCTCGGACGGTTCCAGCTCTTCCTTGCCGGCTGTCCTGAACATGGACCACTCGAGGCCGTCCGGCTGGGTCGAGGCGAACCAAGAGAGGGCTCCACCGGTGATCACCGCGAGTACGAGGAATCCGACGACCACCCTTCGCAACGAACCGGCCGCCAACACTGGCGACGGGCCCGCCATCTCCACGATCTCGGGACGAGCCTTCCAGACAAAGATCACGACCAGCGCCGTGGCTAGGCCCTCGACGATCCCGATGGCAAGGTGGATGGGCTGCATGAGAAGGACGAAGGTGCCGAAGGGCAGCTCTGTGACGCCGGAGAAGAGGGTCTCCAGCACCACCCCGAAGGCCCCCATCTGGAGACCAAGAACGGCCGCCGCCATGGCTCCGGCTAAGATGCGGCCCTGTGTCGGCTTCTCGCCCGCAATCTTCCGGTAGATGAGCGGATAGGCCACGAAACAGGGGAAGAACCCCAGGTTGAAGATGTTACACCCCAGGGCGAGAAGGCCGCCGTCGGCAAAGAACAGGGCCTGGACGGTGAGGATGGAGGCCATGACAAGAAAGGCGGCATGGGGTCCGAGGAGAATGGCGAGAATCATGCCGCCGCCGACATGGCCGCTCGAGCCGGTAGCGGGGATTGTGAAGTTGATCATCTGGGCGGCAAAGACGAAGGCCCCGAGGACCCCCATGAGAGGGACCTTGCGGTCGTCGATTTCCTGCTTGAGCTTCCGAGCGCTATAGATGGTGAGCCCTGCGGTGGCCGTCCACATGGTGCCGCCAACAGCAGGAGAGATAAGGGCATCTGCCATGTGCATGGGGCAAACCTCCTCGCGCCTCAAGCCAACAGAAAAGGCCACGACGGTCACCCTGAGGTTTGCGGTAAGCCTTCGTGGCCTTTATTCCTGAAGAGGTGAAAAAAACGTTCCGAGGCTTCAGCCCCGTGTTGCTTATTTTATAACCGCCAGTCTCCGCCACTGTCAATACCGAGGCGGTCAATGGACCCTTCACCGTTGACCCGTGGAAGGCTCCCCTGATCCCCGGTGACCGTTCGGGAATTGAGACATTCCGCCGCGAGGAGCCTCTGCGCTTTCCAGGCCGGGCAAAATCGTCCGTGCCACGCCATCAGCCGGCCGAGGGTGCTCTCTGGCTCGCTTCGTGCCTTTTCGCAGAGGGGACAGCGCTGGCAGAGCGTCCCCAGTGCCCGTTGTAGCTTCTTCATCAGAGGTGTTCCCCTCCAGAGTCTCGCAGTGAATAGGAATTAAGGAAGACCGGGTGGAGGTTTCAGGCTCTCGAAACGAGGGGCGAACGATTTTTTGCTTGACAATGTGAAACTTTTATCATAGTGTAACACTCGCTACGCCAAAAGGGGATCTTTCTCAGCTCGCACATTGTCGGCTTCCTGA
>JAGFXI010000431.1 GCA_017861095.1 Deltaproteobacteria bacterium
GGCAGAAATGCGAGGGCAAAGGAGAGGACCAGGTGAAACTCCTGGCCGCCGAAAAACGGGCGCGGCATCTCCGGAGAAAGGCTCATCTCGATAAGCTCAGAAACCCTCCGAGCATCGTAGTACCGTTCCTCGGTCTCTGTCGCCATGGTCTCCTCTCTCCATTCGCCGGGTAAGGCTCGCACAGGCCGACCGGACCTACCGGTTTGAAGTATCATACAGAGAAATCTCGCCCCGTAAAATGGGGTCTCTTCCTACTTTTTCCGCCACCCCCGCCGCCGCTCAGGGCGCCCTTCCAGGCCCGGAAGGCATTGCTCGCCAGCCCATTACAACCGGCGGTCCAGATGGTCACCCGCAGACCCATAAAAAGGGCGGTTCCGAGACCCCGGGCATTGGCGATAACCGCCAGCAGTCAGACTTGAACTGAAGGGTCGGCAAATCACGTGCCAGAAGACTAGGAACGATTTCTGCGAAGGAATGGGAACGAGGCTGTGGTTATCGAGGCAGCCGAGGAAAAGAAAAGCTGCAGGGGGGTCCCTGCAGCGGTTTCGTTCGAGTGAGTTCGGCCTTTCTTAACCCCAATACGGTTCATTCTAGGGTCGAAAAAGCTCTTGGACCCGAAGAATCCCACACCTCCCCTTTCGTAAAGGGGAGCGAGGGGGGATCTCTTCCGAGCGATGCCCTAAGTGAGCAGCATTGGCGTTAACCCTTGCCGGTCAAGCGAAAGCGCCAGGCACAGTACCACTCCTCCGGATGGGGGTCGGGAGGACAGCCGATGCATTCGGTCGTGATCCGCGGATCCATGGCCGTGGCAAAGTGCGTGTACTCGACGACGCCGGCGGACTTGCACGGGTAATCGGGAAGCCCCCGGCGTTTCCTCGCCGATTGCACCCGACACTCGTTCATCTGGAAGACGATGCTCGTCGGGCTCTCGTCGATGACGGACTGAACGTTGATCCGGGCGTAGATGCGAAATGCCAAGCCCTTCTTGAGTCCGTTCAGCCCCGCCTCCTTCGGCAGCCCCAGAAACTCCTTGATTGACCAGGCCTCGAAGGGAGAGAACTTGGTCCAGCAGGAGTCATTGCAATGCTTCGCCTCGGCCATGCCGGTGGTGAATTCCACGGCCTGAAACCAGAGACCGTCGTTGGCAAGCCAGTTCTTGGCGATAGTGTCCAGGAAAGCCATGAGGGATTCCCTTGGCATCTCCAGCAACGGTTTGGGGATGCCGTCTTTCATTTGAAATCCAAGGCCCTCGCCAAACCTCGGCATCTGGGCCTCATAGCTCCGCCGCGAAGCGAGCTTGATGATCTCGAGGGCCTTCTCCTGGCCGAGGAGTTTCTCCACCTCGACAAACCACAAGCCGTAGTGGATGATGAGACGGTGGAGCATGTTGAGAACGAGACGCGCCGTCTCTTCCTGGGTGAGGTCTTCGATCTTCTCAATCCCTTCGCGCATGGAACATTCTCCTTTCTCTGTTTCGCCGTTTCTCCCCTGCCGCCCGCCTTCGCCTTCGAAATCCACCCTGCCGTCGGCGGCGAGAGAACGAGGATACCTTTCGGCGCCCCTGAATCACGGGGTCTCAAGTGGGCTGCTGCTATGGGATAACGAGCTGGAGACTTGTCTACCGCACCGATACCGCACCGACTGATAAGGCCGCGTCCTCGGGCAATATCTCACAGGTTGGATCTACGGAAAACGAGATATGGTAGTCATGCACTACAGATTTTTTCCTCGGGCACCAGAGTTTGACAGGATCGAGGGACTTTGTTATTGTACCTACGTTCACTCGGCAAATCCATATCTTTTTCTGTTTTTACACGTTCATCATACCCGTCCTCTCGGTGACACCGAGAGCCATATGGATCCACTCGACGTATCATAACAGAGGTCACACGGGTACCAAGGTCGATCCCGGTTCTCGAGAGAACTGGCCTTTCCCCGTATAGACTCCAACAGGACACGTATCCCAACCACACAGGAAGGAGACAACCATGCGGGAAGCGGTGATTGTGAGCGCGGTGCGAACTGCCATCGGGAACTTCAACGGGACCCTAGGCTCCTTCGGCGCCACCGAGCTCGGTGGCATCGTCATCGAGGAGGCCGTACGCCGGGCGGGTATCACCAAGGACAAGGTCGACGAGGTCATCATGGGACTCGTCCTTCCCCTCGGCTACGGCCAGAACCCCGCCCGACAAGCTGCAATCAAGGCCAAGCTGCCCTGGGAAGTCCAGTGCTTCACCATCAATAAGGTGTGCGGTTCCGGGCTGAAGGCGGTGATGCTGGCGGCCCAGGCGGTCCAACTCGGAGATGCGGACGTGGTCGTTGCCGGGGGCATGGAGAGCATGAGCCAGGCGCCCTATTATCTCGAGCGGGCCAGATTCGGCTACCGGATGGGGGATGCCAGCCTCCGGGACCATATGGTTCATGACGGCCTCTGGGACATCGTCAACGATTTCCACATGGGGATCTCGAATGAACTCTGTTCGGAAAAGTACCGGGTGACCCGCGAGGATCAGGGACCATGGCCTCCCTGAAGACGGGCAGGTTCAAGGACGAAGTGGTTCCAGTCAGTGTGCCTCAACGCAAGGGGGACCCGCTCCTGTTCAGTGAGGACGAGTGCCCGCGGGACACCTCTTACGAGAATCTCGCCGCCATGAGACCCGCGTTCAAGAAGGATGGGCTCACCACCGCCGGAAATGCCTCGATCATCAGCGACGGCGGTGCGGCGGTTGTGGTCATGGCTCGGGAAACGGCCGAGGCCTTGAGCTGCAAGATCATGGCAACCATCGGCGCCCAGGCCTCT
>JAGFXI010000432.1 GCA_017861095.1 Deltaproteobacteria bacterium
TCCACATAGCCGCGGCCCTGTACCGGCTTGCCGGCGACAGTCCCAGTGATTCCCACGCTCCCCTCCCAGTAGTTCACCAAGGTGCTCTTCCGGGTGGTGAGCTCCTGGTCTACCAGAGTCGGCGTCAGCGTAAGATCTACTTCGTATCCGGGCACCTTGAGCCGCCACCCCGATGGATAGGTAACACCACTTTTCTTGCTCCGCCATGAGCCGAGCACCTCGACCTGGAGAGCGCTAAGGGGGAGATGATTCGCCGTACCGTCCGGCCAAATGATGGTGCCGCTCGAGGTCGGGTCGATCCTGCCGTCACGGTGCCTGATGAGGTAAACCATAAGCTCCACGTCCCTATCGAGCTGGACGCTGAACCAGTCCCAGCCTGCCTGATAGTCTCGGAGCTGGTTGGAGCCGAATTCATGGTCCATCCAGGCCTCACCGGTGACGGGGTAAGAGTGGCCCTGCCAGGACAGAGTGCCGGAGACCATGAGGCGCGTAATGGAATAGTAGTAGGACGCGTAACCTTCTCCCTCCGCCTTCTGGCTCAGGCCGTCTCTGCCGTGGATGCTGGGCCTCTTGCGGGGGACTAAGGTGAGGTCGAGCCCCATATCCTCTCGTCCGGCCATGAGCCTGTGGCTTTGGCCCTCCACGCGAGCAGACCAGTCCTCCACCCAGACGAGGTAGCGACCCGTCTCCGCGCCTGCGAGACCGAGGCTCCCCCGGCTCACCTTCTCCTGGAAGCGAAAAGTTCCTCCCTCCTCATCGGTCACGGCGAAGTGGGCAAAATACAAGGTGTGCAGGGCCCACCGGGAGCGACGAGTCTCGTCCGGACGGCGGAGGGCGTGGCGAAAGAAGGTCAGCTGGAAGCCGAAGGTCCGACCCTGGGCCGTTGAGAGATGGCCCGTGTAGTACCACCACTCGGTGCGGAAGTCCGGGTGAGCGGCGTGGTCCGCCGGAAAGCGGAACTCGTAACCGGGAAGGGCGCGGCGGAAAGGCTGGTCGTGTTCAGCAGCGCCAGCGAATCTTGTGGCCGCAAGCACGATGAGGAGAAAGAGGCCCACCGGAAGAAACCTTGGAACGCAAAGACCTATCATGATAATAGAGCCCCGAGAGAAAAACTGGCTACCCCCCTTTTTCAAGAGGGGCGCGGGGATTTGGGCGGCAGAGGCCGCCCCCACCGGACTACATCACCGGTGGGCTGGATCTCCCTTGTCCGCTTCGATTCGTGTGCAACGTAAGTTGGTAGCGCTCCACGAGCTCCTGGAAGTTTTCGGCGTTCCATACCCCCTGGAGGTAGGCGCGTCGGAACTCCGGCTTTTCCAGGAGATAAAGGATGAAGCTCAGATGGCCTGAGCAGCCGGCCGGATCCAGATCTTGCAGGACCTCAATGGTCCGGCTGGCCAGTGCCATGGCCCGGCGGTGAATGACCGGTCCCTGATCGCCGCAGGTTTTCACCGAGTAGAGCCTCCGACAGCTGAAGGGACGAACCGGGTACACGGTACAGGCCTGCTCCTCATCTAGGAAGGCGCAGCGGGCGAAGACCTGGGTAAGCTTCTCCCTTCGGTTCGCATGGAGTCTTTGCCGCACCGCTTTGCGGGCCGGTCTGGACCACCCCTCCAGGTATTCGCGGATCACCATCCCTTCCAGGGTCGTGGCCGCGACGGTCCCGACCTGGATGCAGCAGTCGGCACACCCCTTGACGCAGACCGCCTGAGCCCGAAAAGGCGCTACCCGGCGCTCGAACTCCTCATAGAGGGAGAAGAGTCGCCCTTTCTTCTCAGCGAGTCTCATCACGGACGGCATTGTCTTCATAGCTCTTGTCCCTTCGGTGTTCGCTTCACTCCAGCCTCATCACCTCGGCCACATTCTTTCCCGCTGCGGCGCGAGCCGGGATGATGCCCGCCAGAAGTGCGCAGGCAAGCACGAGGAGAAGTGTTTTCACGAAGAGGGCAGGGGGAATCACCACCTGGATGGTCCAGCCGAAGGATTGCCTGTTGATGACAAAGATCAAAAGAAGCGAAAGGAGGAGCGCAGTGACCGCTCCGAGGAGGAAGCTCACGAGCCCCATGAGCCCTGCTTCCACCAGGGTCATCTTCTGAATCTGCCCGTTCGAGGCCCCTACCGCCTTCAGGACGCCGATATCCCGCTCCCGCTCCATGACGAGGAGAACCAGGGTGTTCACAATCCCAAAGATCGCGACCAGGATGGCGATGGCTTGAAGGGCATAGGTAATGGCGAAGGTCTGATCGAAGATCCGGAGGATCTCCTGACGAAGCTCGCGATTGCTGGTGATAAAGACCGCCTGGCTCGCGGTCAGTCGGCTGCGAATGAGGCTGCGGACCTGCTCGGCGTCCACCCCGGGCTGGAGATAGAGGCCGACTGAGGTGTAGAGCCGCTCCTCGGGCCAGAACCGCTGAAAGGTGCCCCGATCCATGAGCACCATGCCGCCCTCGGTCCGGTAGTCGTAAAAGACGCCGGCGATGGGGAAGCGTATGCGGCCCCGGGGCGTGGGGAGC
>JAGFXI010000433.1 GCA_017861095.1 Deltaproteobacteria bacterium
ACATCGCGATCCCTACGGCATCGATCCAGACCGCGAAGCCGGGAGACCAGCCGGAGCCTGTCGCGCCGAGAGCTTTCAAGGCATCCGGAGTGGTCTTTTTTCATGACCTTTGCAGCCCAACCTGCTCATGAGGAGGAAGAGAAACAAATGAAAAAGACGTTGAAGGAGATTCTTTCTCAACACTACCGTAAGCGGGACGCCTTGATCCCTCTCCTGCAGGACATTCAGGAAGAATTTGGCTATCTGGCGCCCGAGGCGATGGACGCGGCAGCCAGATTCTGCCGGGTTGCGCCGGTGGAGGTCTACGGGGTTGCAACCTTCTTCGCCCAGTTCAAGTTCAGCCCGCGGGGCAAGAACATCGTCATGGTGTGCCAGGGTACCGCCTGCCACGTCATGGGCGGCGCGCGGGTGCTCGAGGAAGTCCAGTCGCAGCTCGGCGTTGTACCCGGGCAGACCACCAAGGACAGTGTGTTCACCCTGGAGAGAGTGGCCTGCATCGGGGCCTGCGCTCTGGCGCCGGCGATGGTGGTCAACAAGGACACCTACGGCAGGATGAGAGCTGAAAGGGTGACCGAGATCTTGGATGGCTACAGGCAGGGCGGAACGAAAATCGAAAAGATTACGGAGAGATCGAATGCGGCCAGAAGCAATTAAGATCAGTCCAGGCTATGAACGTCAGCTCCTCATCTGTCGAGGAACCGGCTGCGAGTCGCAAAGGGCGAACGAGATCTTCGTCGCGCTCCAGGAAGGGCTAGCCAAGGCCGGTCTTGCTGACACGGTCGAGGTCAAATTTACCGGTTGCCACGGGCTCTGCCAGATGGGGCCGACGGTGATCGTCGACCCCCAGGGCACCTTCTACTGCCTGGTGAAGCCCGAGGACGTGCCGGAAATCATCGAGGTGGATCTGAAAGGGGGCGGCAGGGTCGAGCGGCTGCTCTTCATGGATCCGAAAAAGAAAGAGCGGGTATTCACTTACAGAGAGATGAAGTATTTCGCGCCGCAGCGGCGGATCGTGCTCCGCAACTGCGGCTTCATCAACCCTGAGGATCTCGACGACTACCTCCAGGTGGGCGGTTACGAGGGTCTCAAGAAGGCCTTCGCCATAGGGCCCACCAAGGTCATCGACGAGATGAAGCGCTCCGGATTGCGTGGCCGCGGCGGCGCCGGTTTTCCCACCGGCCTGAAATGGGAATTTTGCCACAACTCGAAGGGCGATCAGAAGTACATTATCTGCAACGCCGATGAGGGAGACCCGGGGGCCTTCATGGACCGGGCCGTCCTGGAAGGCGACCCCCACAGCGTTCTGGAAGGGATGGCGATCGCTGGCTACGCCATCGGTGCCACGAAAGCCTACGTCTATGTACGGGCGGAGTATCCCCTGGCCCACGAGCGCACCCTCGTCGCCATCAAGCAGGCCACGGCGCGGGGCTATCTCGGGAAGAACATATTAGGGTCCGGGTTCGATTTCGAGATCAAGGTGAAGCTCGGTGCGGGAGCCTTCGTCTGCGGCGAGGAGACGGCGCTCATGGGCTCCATCGAGGGCAAGCGCGGCATGCCCATGCCACGCCCGCCCTTTCCTGCCGTCAAGGGGGTCTTCGCCAAACCGACCAACATCAATAATGTTGAGACCCTCGCCAACATCCCGGTCATCATCACCAACGGCGGCGACTGGTTCGCCAGCGTCGGCACGGAAAAGAGCAAGGGGAGCAAGGTCTTTGCCCTCGCCGGCAAGATCAACTACAGCGGGCTGGTCGAGATCCCGATGGGGACTCCTCTGCGGCAGATCATCGAGGAGATCGGCGGGGGAATCCCCAACAAGCGCAAGTTCAAGGCCGCCCAGACCGGAGGCCCTTCAGGGGGCTGCATCCCCGCGGAGCACTTCGACATCCCCATGGACTACGAGAATCTCACCAATGTGGGTTCCATCATGGGCTCCGGCGGTCTGATCGTGACCGATGAAACCACCTGCATGGTGGACATGGCAAAATTCTTCCTCGGTTTCACCCAGAAGGAGTCTTGCGGCAAGTGTGTTCCCTGCCGGCTCGGCACCAAGAACATGCTCGAGACCCTCACGTCCATTTCAAAGGGGATCGCCACTATGGCGGACCTGGACCAGCTCGTGGAGCTGGCCCAGGACGTCAAAGCCGGCTCCCTCTGCGGTCTCGGGCAGACGGCGCCCAACCCGGTGCAGTCCTCGATCCGTTATTTCCGTGACGAGTACGAGGCTCACATCCTTCGCAAGGAGTGTCCGGCGCGGGTGTGCGTGGATCTCATCAAGTTCGAGGTGAATGAGGACCAGTGCACGAAGTGCGGCTCCTGCTTCAAGGCCTGTCCGACCCAGGCGGTCACGTGGAAGAAGAAGGAAACGGCTCGCATCGAGAAAGACAAGTGCATCAAGTGTCGCTCCTGCATTCTGGCCTGCAGGTTCCACGCCATCGATTGATGGGTCACGGTGGGGAGCTAACCGAAGAGGCCTGCCAGAACCTCTAGAACGAGCGAGAGAGGA
>JAGFXI010000095.1 GCA_017861095.1 Deltaproteobacteria bacterium
CGATAAGGAGCAGCTGGGACCACTGGGTGTTGTCCCGGAAGAAGGTCTTGAAATCCTTCCCCATGAGCGCCCCCACCTGGGAAACGCCCCGTCTCCTGCACCCGGTCCCCAAGGAGAGGCACCCGAGCAGACGCGCCATCATGGGGCGCCCCGCCTCCTGGGACTTGGACCACCCGTGCGGGTAGGTCACGAGGGTAACCCCGACAGAGACTACCACCGCCGCCGCGGCCGTCATCCAGATGAATCCCTGGTAAAAGGCCGAGGAGATGGAGGTCGGTCGCAGAAGGGGCCAGATCGCCTCTGTGGCCCAGGTGCTTGGGAGATAGGGCGAAGAGGGGGCACTAAGGGCTCGAAAGTAAGCAACGACACTGGTGAAGGCATCAGGGTCGACCAGGCGCTCGGGCCGCATGAACCGGAAGAGGAAGTAAAGGAGCACGCCGAGAAGCACGGAGAGGAGAAAGAGGATGTCGCGGGTCCGCTGCGCCGGGAGGAGCTGGACGAGGAGCATGGTCACGGTCACGCCCGAGGCCGCGGCGATGATGAGGTAGGGCACGATGACACTGACCAGGCCGAGGTAGTAGCCGGCTGCACCGCGGTAGGTCAGGCCGTAGGCGGTGAAGATGGGGATTCCGAAGAGGAGTACCATCCAGGAGCTTTCGAGAATGGTCTCCACAAATCTCGCCGCGAAGAGTTCCGCCATAGATACGGGAGTGGCGTGGATGGTGCCGAGGTCCCGGGACAGGAAAAAGGTGCTCAGGGCGACGAGGATGTTACTGAAAATGAGGAGCCCGAAAAAGGTGAGGAACACCATGGAGAGGAGCTTGTAGGCGAGGAGATCTCCGAGCTCCTCAACTCCTTGGAAGTAGCGAAGGACCCGGTAAAAGATGATGAAGATGCCCACCCAGAATCCGAGGGTAATGGCGAGGAGGGAGCCCGCCTTGACCAAGGTGCGTCTACCGCCGAGACGACAAACATTCTTGAGCCCCCACCAGCGTGGGGCAAGGAGAGTAAGGACGTGCATGGCTGTCAGTTGTCCTCAGAGAAAATCGATCTCCTCCTCGCCGTCCGGCCCGGCACCGGTAAGCCGCAAGAACACCGACTCCAGGGGGGAGTCCTCCTGGCCCGCGAGCTCCCTGAGTTCGGCTGTCGTCCCTTCCACCAGGAGTCTTCCCTTGTGGATGATGCCGATCCGATCGCAGAGCTCTTCGGCAATAGCCAACGTGTGGGTGGACATGAACACGGTGAGCCCGCTCCTCTTGAGTTTCTTGAAAATGCTCTTTACGAGCCGGGCGCCTCTGGGATCCAGCCCCACCATCGGTTCGTCCACAATGAGCGCTCTCGGGCCGTGAAGGAGAGCAGCGCTCATGATCAGCCTCTGCCTCATACCGTGGGAGTAGCTCCCTACCAGCTCCCGCGCCCACTCCGCAAGCTCGAAGAGCTCCAGGAATCGCTGAATCCGCTCATCCCGGCTCTGACCGTTGAGGCGGTAGAGATCGGCCATGAAGGACATGAACTCGAGGCCGGTGAGCTTTTCATAGAGGAAGGGCCGATCGGGGATGAAGCCCACGCGTCGTTTCACCTCGATGGGCTCCTTCTCGAGATCAAGGCCGTCGATGACGATCCGTCCTGCCGTTGGACGGAGCACCCCGGCCAGCATCTTGATGGTTGTGGTCTTGCCGGCTCCGTTCGGGCCCAGAAACCCGTAGATCTCCCCTGGGGCCACGTGGAAGGTGACCCCGTCCACGGCTCGCACCTGCTGGAAGCGCTTTGTGAGGTTCTCCACGTGGATCATGACCCTCTCGTCACTCGTAGTCGAGCACCCGGATGCCCACTTGCCCCATCACCCGGACGAGTTCCACCTGCCGATCCGGTCCGCCCAGGATGAGCCTCACATGAGTCGGGTCCGCTGGCACCTGATCGAGCGTCGCGTCCACGGCAACCCATCGACCCAGGTAGACCTCATTCCACGCGTGGTAGAAGAAGGTGCCCTCAGCGTAGAGAAGGCCGGCGGCGAGTCTGGTAGGTATCCCCGCGGCCCGCGCCAGAGCCGCGAAGAGCACGCTGTGTTCGTTACAGTCTCCGGCCTTCTGCCGCCAAACCTCGAGGGCGCTCGGAATGGACAGGGTCGGCCGCTTCTCCACCTGGCGATATACCCAAGAGCTGATCTTCTTTACCGCCGTGAGCCCATCTCGCTCAAGGCCGAGAATCTCGGCCGCCTGACCCTTGAGTTCCGGGGCGTCGCTCTGGATCAGCAGGCTCGGCTGCAAATCCCGGACCATGTCCGTCCCGGTCCAGGGGATTCCCACCGCCGGGAGGTCGCTGAGGGATTCACGAACGATGACAAGCTGGCCCTCCTGCCATCGTTGCCTGTCCCCGGAGAGATCGAGGCCCTCCCCGGTCACGCCGGTGAGCTCGAGTTTGAGCTGTCTCAGCTCCCGCGGCCTGGGAATGGTCCGATCCGGCACCACCGCCGCCGCCCGGACGAGATCCACCCCCGGCGCCCCATCGAGACCCTTGATGGCCTCCTCGGCATTGCTTTTTACCAGGGTCATTCCCAGGACGCCTTCTTCCTTCAGCACCTCGCCGTATGGGCTGATCCAGCTCCTGACCCTGAGGCCATGGTACTCCATGACCACGCGGAAGGCCTCGTAGCTTCGGCCATCGAGGCGAACCGTCTCCGTTGCCTCCACCCGGACGGGAACGAGGCTCTGGCTCATGGTGCTGGGGTCGAATACTGTGAGCCGATAGGTCTCTCCCACCTTGAGGCGCTCCTGGGTCAGGAAGGCCCTGATCCCGCTCCCGAGATAGATTGGGCTTGTCCCGGGGAGCTCGGCGGAACGCTCCTCCCCGGCCATTCGGGTCACGAGGACGAGCTTTCCCGGAGCGACGCTCCCTTCCAGACGGAAAGAGATGGGGCCTGCCTGAAGGCGGAAGGCAAAGGATTTCAGGGAGTGGTCGCGAGCAAGTTGCGCCTGAATGATGGAGAAGACCTCCTGTGTCTCCTCCAGGAAGAGGAGGCGAAGAAAGAGCTCTTCACTGGCGTCGAAGCCTTCGGCTCGGGGGACCAGTCGGGTATGACTGTAGCCGACCTTCCGACCGTGCTGAAAGACGGCGAGCCATTCTTCCTGCGGTTCCTGGCCCGTGAGCTTTCGGATCTCGGGGGTGAGCACCCGCCCTCCACCCCACTCGACCCGGTAGACAAACACGGCCGCGTAGGCGAGCCAGGCGAGCAACACGAGAAGTCCCAGCGCGATCGCCAGCCCCCGGCGCGCCCTGCCGCTACGAGGCCAGTGCATCCCTTTTCCGCTCCACCAGAGCCTGAGACGCCTGAAGCATACGCTGGAAGTCGGCGTCGTCCAACCCGGCCCCGAGAACGATCCGCCGCCCCATCTCACGGGAGAGTAGATCTCCGGGGGCATGGGCGTCCGAGTTGAGTACCAGGCTCGCTCCGCTCTTCTGAGCCATCCGAACCACGTGGCCGTTGGTGAAGGAGTGCCCCTTGCGGCCCGACACTTCGAGGAGTATGCCTCGACGGGCGGCGACGGCCGCCTCCTCCTCAGTGATAAGCCCCGGGTGAGCCAGGATATCGATATCAGCCTCCAAGGCCGCTCGATTGGTACCCGGCATGACCGGCTCTACCACCGTCTCCCCGTGAACCACCACGATGCTCGCCCCGAGCCTTCTCGCCTCCGTCGCCAGGATGCCGATGGTCGCAGGCGGCACGTGGGTGAGCTCGATCCCCGCCAGAGCTTGAACGCGGTTGTGCCGGTTGATCTCGGCCACAGCCCGCACCAGCCGCGGGACGATCAAGTCCAGGTTACTGCGGTCGGCGTGGTCGGTGACGGCGACGAAGCGATAGCCGGCCGCTTCAGCCCGCCGCACCAGCTCGCTCACCACGAGTTCACCGTCGCTGAAGAGCGAATGGGTATGGAGATCGATCAAGGGGCCGCTCCTGGGCTCACATCTTGTATTTGCCAAAGTCTTCCGGAGAGAGATTCTCCAGGATGTCGGTCCACTTCTTGGCCTCTTCGTCCTTGATTTCCGCCTTCGCTCCCGTCTCGATCTTCTTGGATTTCTCGAGAACCACTTCGTTCACGTAGATGCGGGCACTAGTCCTAAGGGCAATGGCAAGAGCATCGCTTGGGCGGGCATCGATCTTGCTCTCCTTCCCCTGCACCATGAGGTAGATCCATGCATAGAAGGTGTTGTCCCGGAGGTCGCAGACCTCCACCCTGTCCACCGTAGCCCCGAGATGGCTCATGAGGTTCTTGATGAGATCGTGGGTCATGGGTCGGGGAAACTGGATTTTCTCCAACTCAGTGGCGATGGCGGTCGCCTCCAGCAGGCCGATCCAGATGGGGAGCACCGCGTCGCTCTCGGTGTCTTTGAGCACCACAATGGGCGTGTTGGTCTGCGGGTCCATCGTGAGACCCGTGATTTTCATTTCCCGTAGCATGATGTCTCCTTCACCATTGGTAAAGGGTGATGTCCCTCAATCGCCACCACGCCCTGGAGGGAGTGGGGACATGCGGCGCTGATCAACACGGGCACCTCGCGGCCCACCAGATCGGGGTGGCCCGAAAAGTTCACCACCCGGTTTTGCGGGGATCGTCCGCTGAGCTGCCCCTGACCGGCCTGACTCGGTCCCTCCACCAGGACCGGGGTGATCGTTCCCACCTGCGCCTCGTTGCGCTCCAAGGTAATTCGCTCCTGCACGCCCTGGAGGCTCTGGAGACGCTCGATCTTCACTTCCTCCGGCACCTTGCCCCGTAGACGCCTGGCGGGCGTCCCGGGACGATCAGAGTACATGAACGAGAAGAGGGCGTCAAAACGTACCGCCTCGAGAAGTGCCACGGTGTCCCGGAAATCCGCCTCGGTTTCTCCGGGAAACCCCACGATCACGTCCGAAGAAATCGCCACATCAGGCCGCACGCGTCGCAACTCCGCCATGAGCCGCAGGAAGTGCTCCCTGGTGTAGCCCCGACTCATTCGCCCCAGGATTCGGTCCGAGCCGGATTGAACCGGGAGGTGGACGTGGGGGCAGAGCGGCTCGATCTCGGCAAAGCAGCCCATGACGGCCGGCGAAAGGTCCTTCGGGTGGGAGGTAGTAAACCGGATACGCATCACACCCGGCACCTTGGCCACCTCGCGGAGCAGCGTCGCAAGCTCGGGACCCCCTGATAGCCCCTTCCCGAAGGAATTCACGTTCTGGCCGAGAAGGATTACCTCCTTCACCCCAGAGGCCACCAGGCTCTCCACCTCTCCGACGATCTCACGGACGGTCCGGCTGCACTCCCGGCCGCGGACCTGGGGCACGATGCAGTAGGTGCAGTGGTTGTCGCACCCCCGCATGATGGTAACGTAGGCCGAGACCCCGGGCGATTGCGGTGTGCGGGCGCCGTCGAATCTATCACCAAAGTCATACATGAAGTCGACGAAGCACTGCCGCTTGCCGGTCTCAGCAAGACGGATCAGCATCCGCGGCACCTGGGCCAGTCCATGGGTCCCCACCACGAGATCGAGGTGAGGAACCCTATCGAGCAAGCTGGCGCCGTTCTGCTGGGCGACGCAGCCAGCGATCGCGATGACCACCTCAGGCCGTCGACGCTTCACCGTCTTCAAACGGCCCAGATAGCTGAAGGCCTTCTGCTCGGCCTTCTCCCGAACGGTGCAGGTGTTGATCACCACAAGATCAGCCTGCCCTTCGTCGGCAACCGGCTCATAACCCTCCTCGCGGAGAAGCTCGGCCAGACGCTCACTGTCGTAGCGGTTCATCTGGCAGCCGAAGGTCCGAACGAAGAGCCCTTTGCTCTGTCTGCGCTGTTCTTCCGTCACCGGTTAAGAACCTCTCTTAAGCGACTCTCAGCCAGGAGGGGAGTCACGGCCTGTCGGACAAGGTCTGATCATTCACAAACCGTGCCCGACGCCGGACCGTTGCAACGCCCGTCCATAGAGGTAACCATTATCCCACTTGCCCCCGATTTTCAAGGCCAAACTGGTCTCGTGGCGAAAGGGGCAGATGGGCTGTGGCGGGTGAACGTGGGGTGAGAGCTTAACGCTCAATCAGCGGGGCGCTTCGCCCTGATTGACCATCTTCTGCAAGTCCCGAAGCTCGATTTGGAAGTACCCGTAACTCATGCGGCCGTAACACCTCTTCCGACCATCCACGGCGACCCTGGCGGTGGTGCCGTCCGTCAACTCCACCTGAGCCTGAAGTTCCTGGCCTTCCGCCTGAAAACGAACCACCCGGATGCGTTCAAAGGGGATGGTCACGGTGCCCTTGCCGTGCTGACCGGAGAGATAGAGGGAGCCCTCGATGGTGAACTCGCGGAGAGGGGTCTCCACCCCCTGCAGGTCGACGAGGGTGAAGACGAAATTCCGCGCCGGCTTGGGAATCGAGCCGGGCGCCTCCCCAGCGGGGAACCCCATAGCCAGGGCCCCCGACGGGAATAGGAAGAAAAGGACCCATATCCAGACTCGCCGTGATCGCCTCACCGCCAATCCTCCTCTCGCTTGAGCCGCCCTCGGCCCAGTTCACGCTCAAGGGCCTCCATGAGGCTTCGGGCGTTGACCTCGCCGCCGGGTGGCACCGCCAGCTGAACACGTCCCTCCCGTGCGTCGACGGTCGTCAGCGTCGCCACCCGGTCGTAGGCCTCCAGAATAAACTGCACGTAGTGGATCTGACGGGGGTCTACTCGGTAGATCCAGACACGCGACGGCCCCGGCTCCTCCGGCTGCTTCATCGACATCCCCCTGAAGTGGCATGGGCGCAGGGTAGCATGGGGGGGTCGCCGCTGACAAGGGCCAGGGCCCGTCGCTCGTTGGCCTCCGCCCTTGACTTCCCCCTTCAGGGCAGCATACTTTAGCTCGCATTATGCACGAGGCGCCGTCGCGAGATCGTGGAGATGGTCGTGCCACCAG
>JAGFXI010000434.1 GCA_017861095.1 Deltaproteobacteria bacterium
ACAACGGCGAAATGCGAGGCAAAGAAAAAAGGGCTTCCAGATTCCTAGAAGCCCTCAATTCATTGGGATTTTCTTATGGTGCCGAAGGGGAGACTCGAACTCCCACGGGGGAACCCCCACTAGACCCTGAACCTAGCGCGTCTACCAGTTCCGCCACTTCGGCACGCGAAAATGGGGTTGCCAGCGGTAGAAAGGTAATGTATTTTGATAGCCTTTCGTTGTCAAGCTCTAAAATGGCTCGGCCGGCCGGAGGTTCTCGCTGCTCCCATGGAAGTGATCAACGGTATCGAAGAGATCTCGCGCTCGTTCCGGAATCCCGTCCTAACCATCGGCAACTTTGACGGTGTCCACCTGGGGCACACGGGGATCTTTGACCGGGTCAAGGACCTGGCCCGCGCCCTGGGTGGCGAGTCCCTGGTCATGACCTTCAATCCCCATCCCATCAAGGTGCTTTTCCCAGGAAACGGACCTCCCGCGGACGATTTCGTCGAGGAGATCCTCCACAGGAAAATCGGGGCTCGCGCCGTGGTCGTAGGGCCGGACTACCGGTTCGGCCGCGACCGCAAGGGAAACATCTCCTTCCTCATGGCGATGGGCAAGAAGTTCAACTTCGAGGTCCATGTGGCGCCCGACCTCACCGTCAACGGGAAAGAGGTGAGCTCGAGCGCCATCAGGAGCTTCGTCCTCGCCGGCGACATGGAGAGGGCCCGGACGATGCTCGGCCGGGATTACCAGGTGCGCGGCCGGGTGGTGCGGGGGCGTGACCGGGGCGGCCGACTCCTCGGCTTTCCCACGGCGAACCTGGTCCTCATGGAGGAGCTCACCCCGAGACCGGGGGTGTATGCCACCGAGGTGTGGGTGGGTGGCCGCCGCTACCAGGGAGCCACCAACATCGGCTACAACCCCACCTTCAAGAACGGCGTCCTCTCGGTGGAGACCCACCTCATCGACTTCAGCGGCGATCTCTACGGCAAGACCCTCCAGGTCCGCTTCGTCAAGCGACTGCGGGACGAGAAAGCCTTCTCCGGGCCCCAGGAGCTGGCGGCCCAGATCCAGCGGGATGTGACGCGGGCGAGGGAAATCCTGGCTGAGCGCTGGAAGGAAGCGGAGAAGTAGGCCGGTTAGGCCGGCGACGGGGCGAAGCGGTGGCTGAGCCTCGACTCCAGGGCCGCCAGCAGGGGAGGCAAGCTTTCCCGGTCGAGGGCGGAGACGGGGATCGCGCCCTGGCGCCGGCAGAGGTTCTGCAGTGACCTCCCATCCTCCACCAGATCCACCTTGTTGAACACCAGGAGCTTCGGCATCAGACCCAGGTCCAGACTCTCGAGGATCTTCTCCACCGCCTCCATCTGCTCTTCGTATCTCGGATTGCTTATGTCCACGAGGTGGACGAGGAGATCGGCGTGCCGGAGCTCCTCCAGGGTGGCGCTGAAGGCCTCCACCAGGTCTCCCGGGAGGTCCCGGATGAAGCCGACCGTGTCGGTGATGACGGCCTCCCGGCCGCTCGCGAAACGGAGCTTGCGGCTCGCCGGGTCCAGGGTGGCGAAGAGGTAGTCGCCGGCCTCCACCTGGCTTCTCGTGAGAGAGTTCAGCAGCGTCGATTTTCCCGCATTGGTGTAGCCGACGATGGAAACGATGGGGAGCCCTGCCCGCAGGCGGAGCTCCCGCCTCTGGCCCCGCTGCTTCTTCACGCCCCGGAGCTGCTCCTCCAGGCGGGCAATACGGTCCCGGATGCGGCGCCGGTCGACCTCCAGCTTGGTCTCGCCGGGACCCCGGGCGCCGATGCCGCCCGTGAGCCGGGAGAGGGCGTCATCCTTCACCGCCAGCCGCGGCAGCATGTATTTCAGCTGCGCCATCTCCACCTGAATCTTTCCTTCCCGACTCTTCGCCCGCTGGGCAAAGATATCCAGGATGAGCTGGGTGCGGTCGATGACGCGGAGCTCCATGAACTCCGTGAGGGATCGGACCTGGGATGGATTCAGGTCCTGATCGAAGATGAGAAGATCCACGCCGCGCTGGAGCGCCCGGAGAACGAGCTCGCTCAGCTTGCCCCGTCCCAGGAGAAACCTGGGGTTCACGCTCCGGCCCCTCTGGATGATGCGGTCGGCGACAGCGATGCCCGATGAGTCCGCCAGGGCCGCGAGCTCATCCATGGAGGCTTCCACGTCGGCCCGGGAAGCGTTGGCGACGCTCACGAGAATGGCCCGGTCCTGCCCGTCCTTCACCTCGAGCACGCTTCGCTGCCGGGCGAATTCGCTCTCCAGCGACTGCACAAGGTGGAGGAAGTTGAGGCTCCCGTCGGCCGGGGGAAGGGGCTCGAGGAGCATCCAGCCCATGCCGTCCACGTGCTCGGGCAGAATGTGGGCGGCGTGGAGCCGCCGGGGGCCGCCCTGTTCGTCCACCTCGAGGGCTGCCATGAGGTCGAAGCGAAGGAAGACCAGGTCCATGAGATCGTCCTGGCTGAGCGGCTCGGCCCGGAGATGAGTGTGGACGCAACGGAGGCCGCGGAGACGGCCGCGGGAGCCGCGGCTGCTGGAGAGTTCGGGGATGAGGATGGAGCGGTGATCGCCGACAAGAACGGCATCGATATCGCCGCTTCGCATGATGAGGAGGCCCACCTGCCGGTTCATTTCAAAGGAGAGGTGAGCGACGGCGCGAGCGAGGTCGGTTGAGATGATGCTCTCGGTAGGGACGCGCCTTCGATAGAGCCTTTCCAAGCGTTTGAGGTGACTGGCCCCGAGACCGGCGGTATGACCGTACACCCTTCTGATCGAGACTCCTCCTGCTTACCGCGGGCCTCTCGGGAGGCGGCGGTGAGATCAAGGGTTTTATTGAAATTTTAGCCTTCCTTTTCTGCCTTTGCAAGGGCCTTTGTCGGTGGATTCGGCTTGCCGCCTCACATGCTGGCGCTTCGCCGTTCGAGGATAGAGGTTTGAGCTGGAGGCAAACACCCGGAGGACGGAGGACAGAAGGCAGCGGGCAGAAGGTGACTGGCAGCTCTAATCCGCGGGCCGTCGTCCATCGCTGGCGGGATTCGGCCCTTCGGGCCTTGAGGTTTGAGGCAAACCTGGTCAGTTGTCCGTGGGCCGTGGCTGCGGGAAATCCCGCTCCCGTCCCCCTTTTCCAAAGGGGGATGATGTCTAC
>JAGFXI010000096.1 GCA_017861095.1 Deltaproteobacteria bacterium
TGGAGGAACTGAGGCAGGACAGGCAGGTCGGCGAATGCGCCCGCATGTTCCGGAGGTGGGTCATTCGTGCGGGCAGAGGTTCGTCTCTGCCGACGGAGGCGAGGGGAAAACCTGCCCGCGGACCTCGTGGACAAATCCTGACGCGTCGCTAGCCAGCATGATGAACGAACCACCCGCCGCGAGGGAGTGGGCTACGGCAGGGAGGGCTAATCGGCAAAGGCGTCACGCCGAGGCGTGATCGCGGCATTGATAGTATCGAGTGAGGCTTGGCGCTGCAGCGGAGGGGCTTACAAAATCCGGGAAGCCTCCCTGCCCGCAGAAGAAGGTGGTGGCTCCGGATGCGCTTTGCCTCATAGACCCCCGTACCTCCGGCGCCGCCCCATTCTAAACACCCGGAAGCCGGGCGTCCTCGGGTCTCGTACCTTGCGACGTACTGAAAAAGTACGCCTCAGGTCCAGTCCCGCGATCCTGCGGGATGGTTGCCCGGTGCAGCGACCATCTCCACGATCTCGCTACGGCGTCTCGTGCATAATGCGGGCTACTGTTCGGCGGAGAGCCGGCCGTACCTCCGCTCCCTTGGCGGTCTTGTGGCCTTGATGATCCCTCGTATTCAGCGTACCTTACCGGTTCAGCCGCACTGATCCGATGCGGCCTTGAACCTCTCGGGGTGGCACGAAGGATGCATGAAAACTCGCTGCAATGCCGTCAGGCGCGTTGATGTGCCGGGGAACTGAATCGGGGAGCTCAGCGAAGGGCAGAGCATGAAATTGGGAGAGCTCGGGAGCGTCGTTGCTGATCTCAGGGCACGGCTGGTGCATTTCACTACGCATGAAGTCCGCCGTCGCCCCATTCTTGGTCTCTATTTTGTGATCGGGGCGATGGTGGCGAGCTACGTCATTTATCTGGTGATCGCTATCGTTAAAGATCTCGGCAACGGCGGTAAAGGAAAGGTGCCCGTGACAACGGCCACGGAACAGGGGCAGCAGGCTCCGGGAATAAGTGGCGCGGGCGGAGGCGAGGCGAGAACCCAAGCTGGCGGGGAAGGGCGATCAGTCCAGACTCAGGAGACGCCGACCCAGGGAACTGCTCTTCCGGCTGAGGGTGGAGCGCAGCAGCCGGCGGCAAAGGCCGGACCAGAGGGAGGCGACCGCCGGGATTGGCGAGTCTATGACTTCCCCGACCGGTGTCAGATCTCCTTCCCGGGAACGTGGCAGGAGAGCAAGGTCCCCGCTGAGAAGGGAGTGATTCACGGCATCCGGCTCGAACTCCCCGGGGCGGACGCGAGCATCCAGGTATATGCCCGAAAACGGGAGGCCGGGGAAGATCTCGTCAAGACACTGCGAGCGACGATGAGTCAAAAGGGCGCCCACAACATCGACGAAAAGAAAAAGAGGATTCAGGATCTCAGTGCAGTGGAACTCACCGGGACAGTGGCGGACAAACAGATGGCCATCACCATCTTCGACCACGATGGGGAGAGCTATGTGGTCGCCACCTTGATTGCCAACATCAAGGACTACCCCCAGCAGCGAGTCTACTACGATGCCGTCCTGGGCACCTACATAACTCCTCAGCAACGGGGACAGCGGGAGGGAGTTTCCCTTCGCGACCTTGAGCAGAGTATTCAGAAAGGGCTTCAGAAAACAGACGAAAGCCTGGTCGGCAAGATGGTCGAACTCACCCTGGCGAATGGGAGCACTCAAAGGGGTGTCGTGGCCGCCGAGGATGAAAGTTTCTACACCCTCGAGAACTATCGCTTCGGGGGCCACTACAGCTTCAAGGTCAAGAAGAAAGACGTGGTCAAGATCAGTCGTTAACTCAATCTGGTCCTCACGAACCTCGTTGCTTACCCACTTGTTCTTGTCACCGTGATCAGCGTTACCTCTGGACGGGCGAGGAACCTCATGGGGGGACCCCAAGTCCCGGTCCCGCGACTTACATAGAGGAAGCTTCCGCCCGCGAGGCGGTAAAAACCGTCTTGCCTTGGGAACCAGAGTCGTGTGATGAGGGTGAAGGGGAAGATTTGTCCCTTGTGGGTGTGCCCGCTTAACTGGAGATCATACTGCCCCAGGGACTCCGCTCTCACCGACGGCCGATGTTTGAGGAGAAGGGTAAAGGGACGGGATCCGGGAGCGGCAAGGGCCTCTGCCTCCTGCTCGTCTGGAGTAAGAGACCCTGCCCGGCGGGACAGGGCCACAGGGTCGTCCACTCCGACGACTGCGAAGAGACCTCCCGGCAGGTCTCGAGTGCCCCGGAGGATGGTGAACCCGGCAAGCCTCAGGAACCGTTCGCTCTGGTCGATGCCGGCGTAAAATTCGTGGTTTCCGAGAACGGCGAACTTCCCGAGGGGCGGCTTCACCTGGTCGAGCAGGGATGCCAAATGGTTCAGATGGTCCATCTGGGCATCCACCAAGTCCCCGGTGCACACAAGAAGATCGGGCTCCGCCTCCCGAATGAGGGAGAGAACCCGTTCAAGCCGCCGTTCCCCGACGATGAGGCCGAGGTGGAGATCGGTGATCTGGGCCACCTTGAGCTGGTGCAAATCAGGTGGTAGGTTAGCGGTCCTAACTTCCAGGTGCTCCAGGCGGATTCGCCAGGCCTCCGCTGTGGCCCAGAGCCCAAGGGCGAGGCCAAGGAGGAGGAGGGTGAGAAAGGCCTTCTGTCCGGTGAGGAGTAAGCGAGCCGTGGGCGCGCCGGTGATGACCGCTACGAGACGCAGGGCGAGATTGTAGAGGTCGACGCACAGGCTCAGGCAGAAGAGCAAGAAGACCAGCCCCATCCAAGTGTAGCCAAGATACGCGAGGCCGCGGGCGAAAACTATGGCCCCCTGTCGATCTATGAGGCGCACTGCCACTGGAGTCGCCACCATGACCACCATGAAGACGCCCAGGGCGACTCCGGTTCCGAGACCGAAGTGGCAGGCCGTTTTCGCTTTAAGAAAGAGGTAGAGGTGAAGGAGGCTGTAGACGAAGAAGTAGGTCACGAGGAAAAGACTCATGGGCTACCTTGTAACATGATTCATGGCCCATTTCTATAGGCTCCTCCCGACCGCCCGGCCCCCGAAGCAGGATCTCGCGCAGGGGAAACGGGAACGACGCGAAGCGGCTGCCTGGCCTTTCTCGGGGAGATCTGTGTGCCGCTCGGGTGGGAGCGAGTTCTTTCGCGCTGTTCGGGTTTTGCCTGACGAATCGATCCTGGAGCCGTTTGATGGTTCTTCGTGCCGGACGAACATGGATCTGGTCGCCGCGCTATCACTTGGGGCAGCACGGTCTTGACAGGGGGGGTTCGATTGATTAACGTTCTGCAACCTGGCCGGGAGCCAGACCACCCACTACTACAAACGGAGTACTTCCATGCTTGAGGTTACCGAGAAGGCGTCAGAGAAACTGAAGCAGTACATGGACGACAAGCAGATCGAGTCAGCCATTCGGATCTACGTATCCCACGTCGGCTGAGGGGGGCCCGCACTGGGCATGGCTCTGGATGAGCCGAGAGAGAATGACAAGGTATTCGAACTTGGTGGGCTTACCTATATCGTGGAGACGAGCCTTCTCGATCAGGTCAGTCCGATGAAGGTCGATTTCCTGGATGAGGGGGCTCACTGCGGGTTTTCTATAACCACAAGGTTGTCCCAACCTGGGAGCTGCGGTCCTTGCAGTTGCTAGTCCCGTCGATTCGTTGGTTCGGTAACGAATCCATTCCCTCAGCACTTAATGCTGAGTGAGCAGGTAGTTCACGGAGCCTGAGAGAAATCCGTGCCTTTCCTTACTAATCGAAGCACTAAAGCGGACAGGGTGCAGGCGCGAAGCGCATTGGCGGGACGGGACAGGGCCATCTCCGCCAGTTGTTCGTGATCCCGAGAGCGGCGAAGGGAAGGTTTATCAGAGGGCCGACTCACTCCCTGCGGAAGAGTCGGCTCCAGTTTTTTGGGGGCAAAAGATTTATCTATAGCCCGCTAGCTAGGGCTCGTCCCACTTCCACCCTGCCTCGGTGAGGCGCTGGCGGAGCCAGAGGAGGACCTTGTCGAACTCCCGCCGCAGCTCCCTCAGGGCTCGACCTCGATGGCTCACCTGGTTCTTCTCTTCCGTGGTGAGCTGGGCAAAGGTCTTTTGAAGGGGCGGGTAGAAAAAAACAGGATCGTAGCCGAACCCCTCTGTGCCCATCTGCTCTCTGGTGATCAGACCCTCGCAGTGTCCCTCGTACACCAGGGCCGGACCCCAAGGCACGGCGATGGCGATCACACAGACGAAGGCGGCAGCCCGATTGTCCTCGTGCTCCAGCTCCTTGAGGAGCTTAGCGTTATTGTCGGCATCCGCGGCGTGCTCCCCGGCATATCGAGCAGACCTTACGCCCGGCGCCCCGCCAAGTGCATCCACGGTCAGACCGGAGTCGTCGGCGAGAGCCGGCAGCCCCACAACCTTGGCGGTGCTCCGCGCTTTCTTTACGGCATTCTCCTCGAAGGTCGTCCCGTCCTCTTCCACCGGAGGCATCGGGCCGAAGTTGCTTAGGTTCATGACGACGACCGGGAAGTCGGCCAGGAGTCGCCGCAGCTCTTCCGTCTTGCCTGCATTCCGTGTGGCGAGCACGACCGGCAATGGTCTCATCTCCTCGTTCTCCTTCCGCACGGGTTACGCATCATATGCGGTGAAAAACCTGAAGGTCAACCACCGGAAGGCCTTCACGTTGACTTTTGTGAGGAAATCTCTTACCAAGTGAGAAATCACCTGCAGCGGGCGGATCGATCCAGGACTTTTCTCAGGGGTAGGGTATGCCGATCTACGAGTTCTACTGCGGCCTCTGTCACATGATCTTCAACTTCTACTCCCGGAGGATCAACACGGACAAGCAACCGCTCTGTCCACGATGCGGGCGCACCAAGCTCACTCGGCGGATGTCTGCCTTCGCCGTGCTCCGTGGCCTCAAGGAGGATGGCGAGGCTGGTCTTCCCGACATCGACGAGGGCAAGCTGGAACAGGCGATGGCCGCCCTGAGCGGCGAGGCAGAGCACCTCAATGAGGATGACCCTCGCCAGGCTGCTCAGCTCATGCGGAAGCTCACCGAGATGACAGGTCTGAAACTCGGCTCCGGCATGGAAGAGGCGCTCCGGCGGATGGAATCTGGAGAGGATCCCGAGCAGATCGAGGCGGAAATGGGGGATCTCCTTGAAGGGGAGGATCCCTTCCTCACTGAAGGGCAGAAGGGAGCGGGCCGCCGGACGCGACCGCCCCGGAAAGACGAGACCCTGTACGAGCTCTAGCCATAATACGGTTTACGTAGGCCATGGCTCGGGAGAAATCCCCCCTCGCCCCCCTTTACAAAAGGAGGGTTGGGGGGATTTCTCCGGCCCGGAGCAACTTCGACCCTTAGATGGACCATACCGGGCTAAAGGCGAGGCTCGCCTCCTTTGACCACGAGCCCATACAACCAGGAACAGGCCGAGGCGATCGTCATGGTCCGCCGGCACCTGGAAGGCTTGACCCCGGACGCCCGGGCCCGCCTCCGACGCCGCATTCGTTCCTACCTTGCGTTTCGAGGGGAGGTGGCACGATTTCACGGGGCTCACCTGGCCACGGTCTGTTCCGAGAAGTGCTTCTCCAACGAGACCAGCGCCTGTTGCGGGCGAGAGGGGATTGCCACCTTTTTCGCCGATGTGGTGATCAATCTCCTCCTTTCCTCACCTGCCGAGATTGACGCGCTGCTCCGTGCGGTCTCAGAGCCCGTGACCGGACCAGACTGCGTGTACCTATCCGGGGAAGGATGTCTGTGGCTTCTGAAGCCGATTGTCTGCGAGATGTTTCTCTGCGCCCACGTAAAAACCCAAATCCTTGGAAAAGACCGCTCACTGAGGAAGAGATGGGAAGGGCTGCGGCGTCGGGAACGGCTCTATACCTGGCCGACAAGGCCGGTTCTTTTTGACGAGCTGGAGGCCCTGTTCCGGGCCGCCGGGCTGGACAGCCCTCTTATGTATTTCCACAAGAGTCCAGGACTTCTTCGCCTCAAGGCGCGGGCGCGAGGTGACGCCGAGCGGTGGGGAAAGGCCCGCGAAGGGCGCTGCTAGGCTCTCGAACCTCACCGCTGCGGTCTCCCTGGAATCCGGTGGCGGCCTCCTTGTCTGAACGGTCCTTGCATCCCGCCGTTTCCATGGTATAGTTCCCGTACTGATATCGCTTTCCCCGGGAAACGGGGAGATTGTGTATCCATGAGCCCTGACGCCAAGGTCCAGATATCCAGCGCCCAGCGGGGCCTCCCGCTCCCCGACCGGATTCGAACCTCAGAGATCTCGTACCGCTTTATTGCCCCCGATGAATTCGCCTCTCGAGATATCGATCCTCAAGATGTGCCGGTAGGGACCTTCGTGGCGGAGGATCACCCGCCGTTTCTCGCGAGTCGTTTCGGAGGCAACGCTTATGGCTTCGGGATCGTGGAACATCGGGACAAGCTCGGCCCCGGAGAGATCGACTTTCTGGAACAGGTGGATTTCGGTGATCCGGAAAACCTCAAGAAACACTTTCGCCGGATCAACAGTATCTACCGAAAGCTCGGCCTCCTCATCCGGTTCAGCGGCCAGGGCAAACGGTACTTTCTCATTCCTATCAACTGGGTGAGCCATTCCCTCGAAGATGTGCGGGACAAGGTAGACGAGATCGAGCGAGTGCTCATCAAGCAGGTCTATGCCCGCAAAAAGGAAAAGCTTACCGTCGGGCTCCTCACCGCCACCAATGACCTCATTGTCCACGAGATCACCGGCAGGATGCCGAGTCAGCGGTATGTGATCATCGACTCCATCCAGCAGCTCCGCGAGACCCGGGGTCCCATTGATCTCATGGTCATTCCCAAGGACATCGGCGAGCTGCTCATCTCTCTCGATATT
>JAGFXI010000435.1 GCA_017861095.1 Deltaproteobacteria bacterium
GACGGCAAGACCATGCACGTGCCCATGTCGGTGTGCGATCAGCGGGCGGCAAACATGAGTTCCACCCTGGGTGGGCTGGTGGATACCTTCGGATACTACCTGCAGCAAGGGTTCGTGACGTTGGGATTCCTCGGCGGCGCTGCCATCGATAAGTACGGCGGGGTCAACGTCACCTCCATCGGTGATTACTACGCGCCCCAGCACCGTTTCACCGGCTCGGGCGGAAATTCCGATATCGGGACCATGGCGAAGAGAACCGCCTTCATCATCCTCCAGGAGAAACGGAGATTCCTGGAGCGGAATGAATACACCACGACCCCAGGCTGGTGGTGCTGGGATTTCAAGAAGAATGAGTGGAAACCCAAGAAGGAGGTCTGGAAGAATACCCCCTTTGCCGATTGCGGTCCCGTGGCGGTGGTGACGAACATGGCGGTCTACAGGTTTGATGAAGAGGGCATTATGTACCTCGATACCCACCACCCGGGTGTGACCGTTCAGCAGGTAAAAGAAAACTGTAACTTTGACCTGAACGTATCGAGAGTGAAAGGGGAGACCCCCCCGCCAACGTACAGAGAACTGTTTACCCTGAGGGAGTTCGTCGATCCTGAGCTGATCTTCTTGCCGGCAAAGACGGAATATCCGGAGTTCATCAAGAAGATGATGGACTCATAAGACCGGCCGGCCACTTGCCACTGTTTTGCGCAGATGGGCTGCAGAGGGGATAGCCATGCTACCCCCTCTGCCCTTCTCTTTCGAGTTCCTTGAGGATCGCCACGCTCCCGCTTGTACCCAAGCGATTGGCCCCTGCCTGGATCATCCGGAAGGCATCGGCAAGGGTGCGGATGCCGCCGGCTGCCTTGACGCCAAGGTTCTCTCCCACCGTTCTTCTCATCAGCGTTACATCCTCCGCCGTGGCACCGGCGGGACCGTACCCTGTGGAGGTCTTCACGAAGGAGGCTCCTCCTTCCACGGCCAGGATACAGGCCCTCACCTTCTCCTCTTCGGTGAGGTAGCACGTCTCGAGGATCACCTTTACGTCACGGCCATCCGCAGCCTCGACCACGGCGCGGATGTCGTTGAGCACCGCGTGGTCATCTCCTTCCCTGAGAGCGCCGATCCGGATGACCATGTCGACTTCAGCGGCGCCGGCTCTCACAGCTTCTCTCGCCTCATGGGCCTTTGTGGTAGCGAGATGGGTTCCAAGAGGAAACCCCGCGACTGAGCAGACTCCCACCAAGGTCCCACGGAGAAGGCGAACGGCATCGGCAACCAGTACCGGATTGACGCAGACTGTTTTGAACCTGTAGGCAGCGGCCTCGGAACAGAGTCTCTCCACCTCTCCTTTGGTGGCGTGAGGCCTGAGAAGGGTATGGTCGATCACAGCCGCCAATTCTCGGGGTGTGTGCATCTTGCTATCCTCCCGGCAATATTCCCTCGGGAAATGGAACTCAAGGTGCCGTCCCCGTAAGCCTTCGCAAGGCAAGGTCAGCCTTCTTGCGCACGTCTCGATCGGAATCCTGGAGGGCAGCGGTGAGCGGCTTCACCGCTCGCCTGTCACCGATCTCACCGAGTGACTCTGCCGCATTGGCGCGGACGGCGGCCTCCTTGTCCTGCAGGGCGCCGATAAGGGGAGCAACGGCGCGTGGATCCTTGAGTCTACCGAGCGCCTGAGCGGCGCGACTGCGAACTCCCCAGTGCTCGTCGCGAAGTGCCAGGATGAGGGGCTCAACCGCCCTGGGGTCGCCGATGGCGCCCAGCGCCTCCGCCGCACTCATGCGCACGTGGGATTGCTGCTCTTTGCTGTTCAGAACGGCAGCGAGAGGAGTCACAGCCTGGGGATCCTTGATCCTGCCCAGGGCCTGAACCGCTTGACTGCGGATGAGGGAGTCTCGATCCTTGAGGGTTCCGATCAGGGGCTCAACCGCCCGCCGGTCGCCGATGCGCCCGAGGGCATCCACCGCCTGCCGACGGACCAGCGGATCGTCGGACGAGAGAGCGCCGATGAGGGGCTTCACCGCAGGTTTCCCCGCCTTGGCGAGGACTTCCACCGGAAGCCTTCCCAATGACGGAGAGTCCGGCAACTGGTAGCGGTCGTCCAGGTAGGTCTCCACCTTGGCTTGGCTCAGTTGGAGGCGGTCGGCGATGCTCCCGGCGGCGAGGCCCTTCTCCTTGAGAGCTCGGACTCGAAGCAGCTCGGCCACCGGCCGATCCATGAGCAGATAGCCTTTCCCCTGCATGCAGCCGGCGGGAGTCTTCGTCTGGGAGGCCGCTCCCTGGCACGCGTGGAGGTCTGCTCGTGTGGCGACCTCGGAGGCATCCTGCCGATACCAGACGAGGTCGGGCGGAGGCTCGTAGCGTAAGATCTTCGAGGGGGCGGCGCAGGAGACCACGGCGAGGGTGAACACGATACCGAGAAGGATTGTGAGGCAGGCGGTAGGTTCCCCAGGGTAGGGTTGCTCCTCACCGCAGCCGGCGCGGTGCCCCCAGCAACTGAAACGGCTCGATCCTTCGCGCCGTTTTCACTGAAGGCATTATGGGGTGGACCTTTCTTGGCGTAAACATAGTCTCTTTCCAGGCGTAGATCGCACCTGAGAACAACAGCTTCGGAGAGGCCCCGAGGTCAAGAGAAGACTCCGGGCCCCTGCTAAGCAGGACCCTTTCTTTTCGCAGTCGAGGCGACCCTAAAGGTGAATTGGCACTTCCCGGCTCGATCACAGATCTGGTCTCCTAGCTCGAAGGATATCCCCGGCCCGAACTCGGCGGCAAGGACCTGATATTCGGTGGCGCAGATCCGGGCTCCTACCTTGCCCGAAAGATGTTCCCTCCCGGATTTCACCATAAGGTTGTGCCACGGGCAATCCGTAACCCTAACCTGGAGACTGTTCCCGGCCGGGTCTTCCTCGATTTCGAAGGCAAACCCGTCGAGGGTGAGCCTCGTGGTTACACACTCCCGCAATGCATCCAGGCCGTTGCCAAGGTTCCCCATGGTCTTGAGCATCCGCGCCTGAATTTTCGGAAGGATCTTCCAGACCTCGTCATCGAGGTCGAGGGCCTTGTCAAAGCCAAGGGACTCCTCTACCTTCATGAACCAGAGTCCATCCGCCACAGTGAAGCTGCGTCTGAAGTACTCGGCTATCTGCCTGTCCGTTAACGCGAGCATGTGCCACCTCGAGCCCGGCCCGGTCACATGACAAAAGGGCGCAGAATCTTCTTTCCTCTGCGCCCTTCGAGCTCGTTGTATGAGCCTAGCCGTTACTTGTACGTGTAGAATCCCTTCCCGGTT
>JAGFXI010000436.1 GCA_017861095.1 Deltaproteobacteria bacterium
CGATAGGCGTTCATCAGGGTTCTGAACTTTTCGTCATTGCCGGTCTTCTTATTGTCGGGGTGATATCGTTTTGCCAGAAATCTGAAGACTCGGCCGATTGTGTCGGAGTCGGCGTTTGGGCTTAGTTGGAGGAATTCGTAATAATCCACGAAGCTTTCTTTATTAGCCGCGGTAGCCATGGCGTGTCTTTACCTCATCCACGAGTGTCTCTCTAGCGGCGTCGGACAGATCGGAACCCTCTGAGAGGCAGATCGAATTAGATAACATTCGCGTTCCTGTTCGGCTGGAGTAGCTCAGCACGAACCGTGCCAGAGCGGCACGATTTGTGTCCTTCGTTGCTTCCGGCTTGGACAAGAATCGCGGAGAGCCGAAAAACTGCGACCAAACTGAGTCGGACAGCCGGCACCGCCTGCGAGAAACTCATCGGGGTGCTGGAAAATCTTCTCTCGGAAACAAAAACCGCCTCCTATGCCTGGTCGCTTCTGCCAAACCACGTCCACTTTTTGGAGCGCCCCGCCTTGCCCTGACAAACTGGATCTCTTCAATCTGGTCGCGTAATCCGGAACTGGAGGGCGCGCCAGGTTCGAAACGGAATTCTTTCATGCGCCACCACTCGAGAGTAAATTCCCCGCTGTCGTTTGTCCTGCATACTTCCCAAGGGCCGGTGAACGGAGAGATTTGGGACATCGGTCCCGGTGGTGCCTTCATCCTGTGTGAACGTCAGCCGGCGATTGAGGAGAGGGTTGGCATCATCTTCGCTGGCGGCCAGAGCGCTGACTCCGTGACGATCAAAGGCAGAGTGGTTCGATTGACCGCGGAAGGAGTCGGGGTTCATTTCGTAGAACTGTCTGACGGAGAACGACGGTTTCTCAACCAGGTGGTGACCGACTCGTTCCGTGTGGAGTTTGGAAACAGGTTTGTAAGGAGGAGAGATGCGGTAGGTGGAAGTGACCCGGAAGGAACAGATGAGATTTCGCCTTAGTGGGCGGTGCCCATCCGATCAACATCCCCCCTGGCTCCCCTTACTTTCCGATGCAGAACTGGCTGAAGATCTGATCGAGAACATCTTCACCCGTCGTCATGCCGATGATCTCGCCGAGATGGCGAAGAGCCTCCTGGAGCTCGATGGCCACGAGTTCCGCTGAAGCCCCACTCTCTACCAACTCGATCGCCCGGATCACCGCTCCCTGGGTCCCTTCCAGACATATCTTGTGCCGGAGATTTGGGGCAACGACGGAGGTTTCCGTATCCAGGCGGCAACTGCGGATGGTCTGGAAGACGGCATCCTTGAGCCCCTCGATACCGTCGCCGCGAAGGGCCGAGATCTCGAGGATGGTTTCGCCGGGGAAACGGCCCACTATTTCGGCGAAGTCAGGGTGGCGGTCGAGGTCCGCCTTGTTGAGGAGGATGATCCTCGGCTTGTCGCCCAGCTCCTTATGGATCTGAATATCCTCCCGGGTAAGGGAGGCGCTTCGGTCCAGGACGAAGAGAACCAAATCCGCCCGCGCAAGGCGGTCCCGGGTGAGCTCCATGCCGAGTTGCTCCACCAAGGTATCCGCGTCACGGAGACCGGCGGTGTCCATCAGGCGGATGGGGATGCCCCGCAGGTTGAATCCTTCCTCGATGACGTCCCGCGTAGTGCCGGGAACCGGGGTAACCAGGGCCCGATCAGAGCGGAGGAGGGTGTTCAGTAACCTCGATTTTCCCACATTGGGCTTCCCAGCGATGATGACCGCCAGGCCCTCCCGCAGGATGCGGCCGTCCTCGTAACGGGCAAGGAGGGCGGTCACAGGGCCGAGCACCTGGGCACCAAGCCGCTCGGTGCGAAGGTCGGTGATGATGAGGTGGAGGGTGCCCCGCAGGTGCTCGCTCGCGAGATCGAGACTCCGCCTCGTCTTAGAGTGTATGACGTCGAGCACTGCCTCGGCCTGGGTGAGGTCGATGCGGCCGTTCAGGAAGGCGCGGCGCGTGAACTCCCCCGGTTCGGCCAACCGCGCACCCGAGCGAAGCACGAGTTCGAGAATCCGCTCCAGGACCGCCATGCCGCTATGGCAGTTGATCTCCACCACGTCCTCCCGGGTGTACGTGTGGGGCGCACGCATGAAGCTGGTGAGGACCTCGTCGACAGGCCGGCCCGTCTCGGGCTCCACAATATGACCATGGTACAGGCGGTGGGAGCAGAGTTTCTCCGGCACTCTGGCAGGCTGGAACAGGCGTTGGCCGATGGCCCAGGCCGAAGGGCCGCTGATCTTAACAATACCGATGCCGCCGACCCCTGCGGGCGTCGCAATAGCAGCGACGGTCTCATCGGAAGCGCGGCCGGAACTGTGGTGCAGGTGATCGGACATGTGCCCCCCGCGACGTTGTCGCGCCGGACATGGACAGCACGTTCGTGAAGGGCCGTTCACCAAGCTGCCGGGGGGAGCGCTTGGTCATCGAGACTCAGATCTCGGAGTCCTCTTCGTGGTCGGGGCCATTCTCCCACTCCTCGCCCTTCTTTACCGGGATCACCATGACCTTGCGCAGGCTACCCTCGCCCTTGCTCCTAGTACGGAGCTCATGGTCGTCCCTCAGGGCCAGGTGGATGATACGCCGGTCATAGGCGCTGAGCGGGCTGCTGATCGCCGGTTTTCCCGACTTCTTGGCGCGACTGGCGAGCTGGAGAGCGATCTCGGTGAGGGCCTGACGGCGTCTATCCCGATAGTTCTCCGTGTCGATGACGATATGGACCTTCCGGGAGGACTGCTTGTTGAAGATCTTGTTCACAATGTACTGGAGCGAGTGGAGCGTCTGGCCCCGCTTGCCGATAAGCAGTCCCGAGCCGTTGGTCGAGATGTCGAGCTTGATCTGCTCCTCCTCCCAGCTTGCCTGGACGGTGGCGGGAATGCTCACATGGGAGAGGATGGTCTCCAGGATGACCTTGGCCTCGGCGAGAAGGGAGTCATCCGCCGTCTGCCGGGGCGACGCCAGAATCTTAGCCTTCCTCGTCCCGATGCCAAAGATCCCGGCCGAGCCTTGGGAGACGATCTCGATGTTCAGTTGCTCGGCGGGAAGGTTCAGGCGCTGGCAGGCGAGTTGGATGGCCTCATCCACCGATTTCGCTTCGATTTCAATGGCAGACATGGTTTCCTCCGTACATCACTGGGCGGAACCAGCACGAGCCCGAGCCTTTCCGCTGGTCAGGCCACCGGTTTGGCCGGATTTCTTATTGAGTAAGTATTGCTGACCGATGGAAAGGATGTTGTTCACGAACCAGTAGAGCGTAAGTCCACTGGGGAAGTTGACAAACATGAAGGTGAAGACGATGGGCATGAGGAGCATGAGCTTTTCTTGTCTGGGATCGCCGGTCATGGGGGTCATCTTCTGCTGGACGAACATGGTCACTCCCATGAAGAGCGTGAGCACCGGCAGCCCGCCGAGGTAGGGGATGTGGAACCCGATGGGGAGACGGTCGGGCGCCGAAAGATCGTTGATCCACAACATGAAAGGCGCATGGCGCATGGCGATGGAGCTGCCGAGCACCTTGTAGAGGGCGAAAAAGACCGGGATCTGGAGCACCATGGGAAGGCAGCCGCCGAAGGGATTGACCTTCTGGGTCCGGTAGAGCTGCATGATCTCCTGGTTCATTCGCTGCGGGTCATCCTTATACTTCTCCCGAATCTTCTGCATCATGGGTTGGAGTTTCTTCATGGCCTGCATGGAGGTGAAGCTCTTATTGGTGAGCGGCCAGAAAAGCAGCTTGATCAGGATGGTGAGAAGGATAATCGCGATCCCATAGTTGTGAATGTAACCGTAGAAGAACTTGAGACAGAGGAGGAGTGGTTGGGCGATGACGTCGAACCAGCCGAAGTCGATCGCCTTCTCGAGCTTCCCGTGCGCCAGTTTAAGATCGTGGAGCTCCTTGGGCCCGGCGTAGACCTTAAACTGGAGCTCCTGCTGCGTGCCCGGCTCAAGCCTCAGGGCCGGGCCGACGAAGGTGGTCTCCACCATCTCGGTAGCCGCGTTGAGCATCTTGAGCTGAGCGACGTTAGGTATGAGCCCCTCCGGGACCACCGCCATGGTAAAGTGCTGGTTGGTATAGGCGATCCAGTCGATCGGCCCAGGGAACTGCTTCCCCTCCTTGATCTTCTTGGACTCGATCTCCTCGAGCTTGTCGTTCACGAGGAGAGCAGGCCCGTTGAA
>JAGFXI010000097.1 GCA_017861095.1 Deltaproteobacteria bacterium
GATTTTTTGCTTGACAATGTGAAACTTTTATCATAGTGTAACACTCGCTACGCCAAAAGGGGATCTTTCTCAGCTCGCACATTGTCGGCTTCCTGACGGCTGCTCTAGTCAACATCCTCGTGCTGCTCTCATGTGCTGCTCGGTGTGCAAGAAATCTCCTGCTCCAGCGACGACGTTCGAACTCCTGCTGACCTGAATCTCCTGCTCGTGCGCCTCCCGGACAATCAAAGCTGAGAAAGATTCCCCTTTTTTTCTTTTTGCGGGAATCCCCACGCCCCTCGGTCCCGCGCATCCCCCCCTAATGCGAACTCCCCGAGCGCTTGCCGCGAGGGGCCCGCTTTCCCCCGACGCGCGAGCCGGACTGCTGCTGGTTCCCACCGTTGCCAAAGACGGTAGTGACAACCGGCCCCTGGAAATAGCCGTTGATCTCCTCCACCAGGCCCCGACTGGGCTTCACTCTGAATTGATCTCCCAGGCTGATGATGGTCTCGCACTTGGGGTCAATGACGAGATGGATGTAGGCTCGGCACTCCCCCCGGTGCCGCTCGAGGATGGCCTTCAGGTCCTCCAGACGGTCCCGGCTCACCCGCTCCAGCGGCAGGCGGACCCGAACGGCCTGGGTCATTTGCTCCTTGGCGTCGGCGAGGCTCAGGAGGCGCTGGGCAAGCACCTTCGCCCCCTTCTCCTCCTGCTGGACCGTTCCGACGAGAAGAAGAGGTTCATCCCGTTCCAGAAGTGGTTGGCTCGCCTGAAAGACGTCGGCGAAGATGACCACCTCCACGCTCCCGTCCCGATCCTCGAGAGTAAGGAAGGCCATCCGCTCTCCCTTCTTCGTGGTGATCTCCTTGAGGCCGGCGTTCATGCCGCAGAGGGTAACCTGGGTGCCGTCCGCCACCTCGCCGAGACCGCCCGTTTCAACCAGAGGCAGATGTGCCAGTTCCCTGTCATAGGCGTCGAGCGGATGACCGCTCAGATAGAAACCCAACGCCTCTTTCTCCATGGCCAGCCTCTGCCGCTGGTTCCATTCGGGTCCCTCGGGAAGCGCCGGCTGTGCATGGCGGTGCTGCCCGGCGAAGGTCCCGAACATGCTCATCTGACCGCTCAGACGATCCTTCTGGATTGTCTGCGCCATCTCCAGGGCATCGTCGAGTGCGGCGAGCACCCGGCTTCGAACCGGATGAAGAGAATCGAAGGCGCCGCACTTGACGAGACTTTCCACGACCCGCCGATTGACCCGACTCAGATCCACTCGTTCGCAGAACTCGTGGAGCGAGGTGAAGGGCCCCCCGCCGGTCCGAGCTTCGATGATGGACTCCACCGCGGCGGCTCCCACGTTCTTCACCGCGCCGAGACCGAAGCGAATGGCGGTGCCGACAACGGTGAACTCCCACTCGCTCAGGTTCACGTCGGGAGGGAGCACCGTGAGCCCTTTCTCCCGCCGCTCGTTCATCAGCTTGACCAGGCCGTCGGTGTTCCCGAGATAGCTGTTGAGGAGCGCCGCCATGAATTCCAGGGGATAGTGCGCCTTCAGGTACGCCGTCTGAAAGGCGATGAGGGCATAGGCCGCACTGTGCGACTTGTTGAAACCGTAGCCCGCAAACTTTTCCATGAGGTCAAAGATGTGTGCCGCCTTCGCCGTGTCGATGCCGTTCGCCGCGGCGCCCGACAGAAAACGATCCCGCTGGCTCGCCATCACCTCCGGGATCTTCTTCCCCATGGCCCGCCTGAGGATGTCCGCCTCGCCGAGGCTGTAGTTCGCCAGCGCGCTGGCGATCTGCATCACCTGCTCCTGGTAGAGGATGACGCCGTAGGTGTCCTCAAGAATGCCGCGGAGCTGCTCCAGCTCGTACCTCACCTCCATCTGTCCGTGCTTCGCCTTGATGAAGTCGCTCACCATACCGCTCTCCAGGGGCCCGGGGCGATACATGGCGACCACGGCGATGATGTCGTTGAAGTTCTGCGGCCGGAGCCTGATGAGGATGTCACGCATCCCGGAGCTCTCAAGCTGGAATACCCCCGTGGTGTCGCCACGGCAGAGGAGTTCGTAGGTGGGAGGATCGTCAAGGGGTAGACTCAGAACGTCCAGGGACTCGCCGTCGGTCCTGCGGATCAGCTTGAGGGCGTTATCGATCACGGTGAGGTTGCGCAATCCCAGGAAGTCGAACTTGATCAGGCCCGCCTTCTCCACGTACTTCATGGGGTACTGGGTTACGATTTCACCGTTCGTCCCGCGGTAGAGGGGCAGGTACTCGACGATGGGGCGGTCCGAGATGACGACACCCGCCGCGTGGGTTGAGGCGTGCCGGGTGAGCCCCTCCAGGGCGGAGGCGACATCGAAGAGCTCCTTGAAGTTCGGGTCGCTCCGGAGCTCCTGGAGCCGAGGCTCCATGGTCAAAGCCTTCTCCAGACTCATGTGGAGGGCGGCGGGAATCAGCTTGGCAATCCTGTCCACATCCCCGTAGGGCATACCGAGGGCCCGCCCCACATCGCGGATCACCGCACGGGCCTGCATGGTCCCGAAGGTGGTGATCTGAGCCACTCGGTCCTGGCCGTACTTCTGGGTCACGTACTGGAGCACCCGGTCGCGGCCGTTCATGCAGAAGTCCACATCGATGTCCGGGAGACTGATGCGCTCGTCGTTTAGAAAACGCTCGAAGAAGAGACCGTAGGGGATGGGATCGATGTCGGTGATACCGAGGGCGTAGGCCACGAGGCTCCCCGCCGCAGAGCCTCGTCCGGGGCCGACGGGGATCCCCTCCCTCTTGGCGAAGTTGACGAAATCGCCAACGATGAGAAAGTAGGTGCAGAAGCCGGTCTTCTTGATAATCGAGATCTCCGTCGCCAGCCGGTGGCGGTAGGCTTCCTCCTGCGCCTTGCTGAAGACAGGGCCCTTCGCCCGAATCTCGGCCAGCCTCCGGGCAAACCCCTCCCAGGTGTCTCGCTCGAAAACCGACTCCACCGACTCTCCCGGGGCGAGAGGAAACTCGGGGAAATGGGCACGCTCCAACTCCAGGGTTACCCGGCATCTTTCGGCAATCGCCATCGTTGCCTTGAGCGCCTCAGGCACCTCGGCGAAATAGGCCCACATCTCCTCAGGGGCCTTGAAGAAGAGCTCGTCGGTTGAGAACCGGAGCCGTTTCTCCTCGAGCACCGTTTTCCCCGTCTGGATGCAGAGGAGAACGTCGTGAGCCTTCGCGTCCTCCGCCTTGAGGTAGTGGCAATCGTTCGTGGCCACCAGAGGGATCCCGGTCCTTTGGCTCAGGTGGCGGAGATCACGGTTGACGATCCCCTGCTCCTGGCTCCCGGTCGCCTGGAGTTCCAGGTAGAAATTTCCCCGGCCGAAGATATCCTGGTACGCCATCGCCGCCTCCTCAGCCCGGCTGTACTGGGCGGCGAGGAGATGGCTGGCCACCTCGCCGTGGAGGCAAGCAGAGAGAGCGACGAGCCCTTCGTGATAGGTCGCCAGCAGCTCTTTGTCCACCCGGGGCTTGTAGTAGAAGCCCTCGAAGTTGGCGAGGCTCACCAGCTTGAGCAGGTTCCCGTAGCCGGTGTTGTTCTCGGCAAGGAGGATAAGGTGATGGGTGCGTTCCCCTGCAGGCCCTGCGTTCCGGTCATGGCGGCTCTTGGGTGCCACGTAGATCTCGCACCCGAGGATGGGGTTGATCCCCTTCTTCTTGGCGGTCTCGTAAAATTCGAGGGCGCCGTGCATGTTCCCATGGTCGGTGAGCGCCACGGCGTTCATACCGAACTCCTGGGCGGCCTTGAATATGTCCTTGAGCCGGATCGCCCCGTCGAGCAGGCTGTATTCGCTGTGCAGATGGAGATGGACGAATTCTTTATGCGGCATATGCAGGAATCCCCTCCAGGGGAACCGAACTCTTCCGGCGATGCCCCTGTTGGCGTTGAGTCTCAGGATGGTCTAACATTCTAGCAGGTTGCTGAAAAACTCTTTTCATGATGTCGGAGGAGACTGCCACGTGAGCCGGGCTGGTCGGTCAAGCAAGGTGCATCTGGAGCCTCCTCGTGACTCTCTGAACTGGCGGAAGGCCTGCCGAACCTTGCACCGCAGCTCTGCAGGCGGGCCGGAAGACCACAACCTTATTCATGGCGCGACCACGCCATGGCGTGGCCTTGCGGAACCGACCAGCCCGGCTCACGTCTCCCGTGCATACCTGTGCATGGTGAGCCCCGGTCGAGGAGTTTTTCAGCACCTTCGTAGTTTACCCCCTGATGAGTTGACCCCGCAAGGCCCTCGAAGGTTCGTCTCAGGCCATTTCCCTGAGGATTTCTTCCAGCTCCATGCGGAGCTCGCGGATAGGGATTGCTTTCACCACGGGAGTGCCGATTTTGCCGAGGAGCACGAAGTGGCAGACCTCGCCCTCGATTTTCTTGTCCCGTTCCAGCGAGGCCAGCACAGCCTCCAGCTCCACCTCCGCCGGAATTTTCGTGGAGAGGCCGAGCCTCTCGATCACCCCGAGGGCGCGAGTCGCCTGGTCTCTCTCCAGCCCCGCCCAGAGTTCGGAGCAGCGGATGGCGGCACCCATTCCCACGGCCACCGCCCGCCCATGGCTCAGTGTGTACCCCGATGCCGCCTCCAGGGCATGTCCCACCGTATGGCCGAAGTTGAGGATGCGGCGAAGGCCCGCCTCCTGCTCATCCTGGCTCACCACCCGGCACTTGGCCTGGCAGGCGCGAACAATCACCTCTTCAAGCTTTCGATGAAGCGGGTCAAGGAGATCCGCGCCGTGGTCTTCCACGAGCTTCAGGAGAATGGGGTCGGCGGCGAGGGCAACCTTTATCACCTCTGCGAACCCCTCCTGCATCGCCTCCCGGGGAAGGGTCGCGAGGACGTCCGGATCGATCAGCACGAGGAGCGGCTGGTGGAATGAGCCGATGAGATTCTTCCCCGAGGTCAGATCGACACCGGTCTTCCCGCCGATGGCGCTGTCCACCTGGGCAAGAAGGGTCGTCGGCACCTGGATGAAGCGGATTCCTCGGAGGTAAATGGCGGCGGCGAATCCGGTGATGTCGCCCACCACCCCGCCCCCGACGGCGAGAAGCACACTACGCCGATCGAAGCCGCTCGTCAGGAGCCTCCGGCAAAGGTCGAGGACGGTCTCCACCGATTTCGTCTTCTCCCCTGCCGGAAAGGAGAAAAGGACCGTCTCCATGCCGCGGCCCCTGAGCTCTGTCTGCAAGGCCTCGGCCACGTAACGCCGGACCACATCATCGGTCACCAAACCGATGCGGGAGAAGTCTGCTACCTGCCTCAGCTCCTGGTGCAGGCGCCGAAGAATGCCCCGTTCAACCACCACGTCGTGGGAGCGATCGGGACTCGAGAGATTCAGACGGATCGTGGTCATACCAATCTCAATACAGCCGAGGAACCTCGGCTTGTCGCAGGCGCCCGAGCCGAACCGAGACGGCGAGCACGGGCCGATTCGCCGCGCCTCCCCCGCATGGTTACCTTGGTTCGGGGTGCAGCTCAGCCCGTTGGCTTTCTGTCAGGAGGGGGAGAATCCCGCGCACCAGTTCCTCGAACTGGATAGGGAAAAGCGCCTGGGGCCCGTCGCTCAGCGCCTTGTGCGGCTCGTGGTGCACCTCTACCATGAGGCCCTGGGCCCCGGCGGCGACCGCCGCCCGGCTCATGGGAATCACCTGGTCACGGCGACCGCAGGCATGGCTCGGGTCAACGATGATGGGGAGGGGGCTTTCTTTCCTCACCACCGGGATGGCGCTGAGATCGAGGGTGTTGCGCGAGTGATCGGCGAAGGTTCTCACTCCCCGTTCGCAGAGGATCACCTGGGGATTCCCTTCGGAGATTATGTATTCCGCCGCCATCAGCAGCTCTTGAATCGTCGCGGCCAAACCCCGCTTGAGGAGGATAGGCTTCCGCGCCCGACCGGCTCTCTTGAGGAGCGAAAAGTTTTGCATGTTTCGCGCCCCGATCTGAATGATGTCGGCGCATTCCTCCACCAGGTCACAGATCTCGTGATCCAGGGCCTCGGTAACGATGTACAGGCCCGTCTCCTCGCGCACCCTGGCGAGGATCCTCAGCCCCTCCTCCCCCAGTCCTTGGAAGCTGTAAGGCGAAGTGCGCGGCTTGTAGGCGCCGCCGCGAAAAAATCTGGCCCCGTCCCGCTTCACCTCGCGGGCAATGGTAAGGGCTTGTTCCTCGCTTTCCACGGCACACGGCCCGGCGATGAGCATGAAATGATCGCCGCCGACCCTACAGTCGCCGACCGTGATCAGGGTATCGGCCGGACTGAACTCCCGGCTCACAAGCTTGTATGGTTTGGTAACCGGGATGGCGTCTTTGACCCCGGGCAGATGGAGAAAGGGCGTGGGATCGACCGGCCCGAGGTTCTGGAGGATCCCGATCGCGACCCGCTCTCCCCCCTCGATGACTCTGGCCACATAGCCTGCCCGTTCGATGGCCTGGACTACCTGGTGGACCTCGTCTTTGGTGGCCTGACGTTTCATCACCACCAGCATGGCCGACTCCTTTCCTGCATCGATCCCGGGATGAGTTGCTGTCGAGAGAATAGGCCAGGGGGCAGAAGCGCAGTATGCAGCCGCCGGCTATGTCTGCACCTGTAACACAGGGGAGAAGAGACTGTCAATGCAAGGGCCGGACGCGGCTGCGCTATGCGCCAGACCGTCTCTCCACGGAGCCAAAGAAAACGGGGGGGAGGAGGGGGCAACAATTCGCTGCCCTGAGTAACACTACCTGCCGAGGAGCCGGTCGCGGTGGGTCTTGATCCAGGCCTGCACTTGGCCATGGTGAGGATAGCGGCATTCCAGCTGACGGAACACGGGGGAGTGGGCCACCTTGCGGCCCTTCACCG
>JAGFXI010000008.1 GCA_017861095.1 Deltaproteobacteria bacterium
TGAGATAGACGTCCCCCTTTTACCCGACAAAAACGGGAGCACGATGGCGGCGGCATGCTGTGGACGCGCCGAAATTGGGAGTCTGGCGCCCGAGACGAGTCGTCGCCTGAGGAGGCGGGCGTTTCGCATGGGCGGTGGAGAGAGGCTGAATCAGAAGGGAGGGATTTCCCCCAGATCAATGGGGAATTTTCCCTATGGACTTTTCTCTGACCTTAGAGTAGGATGTGAATGTTCGTTTTTTCACAAATTCTATGAATTACTCGTTCGCGACCTAACATATCGAATTGAAAAGGGACTTTGGCATTAGCAGGGGTACCTTGTAACCCCGGGCCACAAGACCACCATCCAAACCGGGAAGGAGGTGAAGAAGCGGAAAAGACTGCGAAGTCGAGGTGTGGGAAACAGGTATAAGAGGGAGGTTTTAGGAATAGTCTGAAGTTCTTTTCATATGCGCTTCTATGTCAGGTTTTGAGAGCGGGAGGCAGAATTCCCTCTCCCGAACCTGACAGGGTATGGCTGTGATCGAGAGATCGCAGCGGGTTTGGCTCTTCGAGGCCCGGTGTTCCGGAAATCCTCGGGTGTATCTTTCATTTGTTCTTAACGAGGAATAGCCGCGAATACCCACGGCGCGGAGAGCCGGTGAAAGGAGCGAGAGATGTCTCAACAGAGCAGTGCAGCACAGGCAGCCGTCGCCACCACCTTTCCACGTTGGGTTCCCCTGTTGCTCGGATTGCTGAGCAGCACCACGTGCGGCATGCTCCTCTATGCGTGGAGCGTATTCATCAAACCGCTAAACGCCGAATTCGGCTGGACCCGGGCTGAGATCGCCATGGCCTTTGCGATTTGCTGCTTGGTGTTCGGCTTGGTGACCTTCCCCGCCGGGCGACTGAGCGATAAGTACGGCCCCAAGCTCGTGGTCTGCGCTGGCGGCCTCATCCTTGGTATCGGTTTCGTCCTCTCCGGCTTCATCACCTCAAAGTACCAGCTCTATGTGACCTACGGTCTGATCGCAGGCTTCGGCGGTGGCATCATCTACCTGCCACCCATTGCGACGGCCCCCAAATGGTGGCCGGATCGACGAGCCTTGGCTACCGGCTTTGCGGTGGTAGGCCTGGGTCTCGGTTCGTTCATCATGGGCCCGCTGGCGACGGCTATCATTCAGAATCCCAGCTACGGCTGGCGATACGTCTTCTGGTATTGCGGAACCGCCATGGGCATCATTGCCATCATAGCCGGCTCTCTCTTGAAGGTTCCACCGAAGGGATGGTTGCCTCCAGGCTACAAGCCCCCGGCTGCTCCGGCGGGTGCCCCCAAGGTGACCCGTGACTACACTCACGAAGAGGCAAGGAACACACCCCAGTTCTGGCTCCAATATCTTGCCTACTTCTGCGGGTCCTTTGCTGGCTTGATGGTCATCGGTCACATCGCCGGCCACGGCCGCGACCGAGGCCTCTCCCCCATGGAGGCCGCCGGTGCCGTCAGCGCCCTCGCCTTCGCCAACGCCGCAACCCGGATTCTCTCCGGCTGGTTCGTGGACAAGATCGGCATCAAGGTGTATTTTGCGACCCTTTTTGTCTTGCAGACCGCCGCGATGCTGTTGCTCTATCCGGTTGGTAACAACGCCCTGATGCTTTGGGTCGTGGCCGCCCTCATCGGGTGGAACTACGGCGCCATGTTCACCCTCTTTCCCGCCACCTGTCTCCAGTACTTCGGGCCGACCGCGCAGGGCAGCAACTATGGACTCCTGTTTACGGCCTGGGGTTTCGCCGGCTTCGCCGGCCCCTGGGTCGGCGGCTGGCTGAAGGACGTGTCCGGCGCCTACTACATCCCCTTTATCGTGGGCGCGGTGGTGGTGGCGGTCTCCGTGTTGGTTATCGCCATGACCAAGCCGCCTGCCAAGATATCGGCATAGGAGGTCGAGAGCTGAGATCCGCCGTAGGCGGATGTCGGCTGTTTGGTTAACACGGGTAATGTTTCGAACCGGCCTCGGGCGTCCGGCGCCCGGGGCCGTTTTTTATCCGTCAGGTACCGTCTGCCCACCGGACTTGTTCCACCTTGGCGAAGGTGCTAAGGTGAATGAAACGGGGCATCTCGATGGGGCGAGGATGCCATGCGCTAGAAAGGTGGTGCTATTCTAATGAGTGCGGGCGCGGTATTCCTCATTCGAGTCGGTCTCGGGTTGCTCTTCGGCTTCCTCGCGATGAAGATGTTCTATTCCCGCGGCGGTATCCTAGCGGCTGGCATATTCACTGTGTTCCTGGTGGGGATGGCCTACCTTCTCGCCCACCTTCGTCAGAGACGAGAGCAAGAGGAGCGAGGGAAACGTGGGTGAGAGGGTTCGGCGGCCTGTGGGCAACGATTCTTTGACGGGACTCGGGAGTCACAAGAAAAAGTTACAAGTACGAACCTTACGTATTGCATTGCCCCAAAAATCGTGTATAGTGTTCCAAGGTCTGCGCGGTACTACCGTGTTGCCCCTAACGGTGTTTCGGCTGAAACATCGCTAGGGGTTTTTTGTTGGCGCTTTTCCGCGGCCACCCGCCTTACCGGTCCTCGATATCCCTTATCTCTTGCCGGAGATAGGCCTTGATCTTGTTGGTGATCCGGGTTTCGATCTGCCGGACGCGCTCGCGGCTGATGCCGTAGCGGTCCCCGATTTCCTGGAGGGTGAGAGGCTGATCGGCGAGGAGACGCCGGTCGAAGATGAACCGTTCCTTGTCGGGAAGGGTGGTCCTGAATTCCGCGAGCTTCTCTCTCAGAAGCTCTTTTCTTTCAAAATCCGCAAGCTGTTCATCCACCGGTGTCTGCTCGGCTGGGATGAAGGACTGGTGGTCGGTATCGGAATCCTCTCTGATGGGGGCGTCGAGCGACACCTCCCAGCTCCCCAACCGCTGATCCATCTCGATGACCTCCGACTCTTTCACATCAAGGCGCTCGGCGAGGAGCTTGGGGCCCGGCTCGAAACCCAAAGATAGGAGACGCTCTTTCTCTTTTCGCAGATTGAAGAAGAGTTTCCGCTGCGCCTGTGTGGTGCCGATCTTCACCAGCTTCCAGTTATCCATGATGAATTTGATGATGTAGGCCTTGATCCAGAAGGAGGAGTAGTAGGAAAGCTTGTAGCCGCGGTAGGGATCGAACTTCTGTACCGCCTGCATCAGGCCGATGTTGCCCTCCTGGATCAGGTCCATCAGATTTCGCATCCAGTGTCGCTGGAAGCTCAGGGCGATCTTCACTACGAGACGGAGGTTGGAAGTGATGAGACGGTAGGCGGCATCGAGGTCGCCCTTTTCCCGATACCGGATCGCGAGCCGCTGCTCTTCCTCACGGCTGAGGAGAGGGTAGCGCTTGATCTCCATGAGATAGTGCTTGAGGGGGTCGTAGGGAGCGAGGGAGTCCGACATGTAGCTCTGGAGTGGCGCCGAGCGGTGCTCTCCGACCAGGAGACTGGGGGGGCTTGCCCCAGCGCTCTTTTCAGGGCTCTTCTTTTTATTCCTCTTCTTCACTTTCCTCACCACGCTCAAATTCGCCTGCCCATGGGAGCCGAGAAACCGCCCCTGCACCGTTGGTCTAGTGAGGCGTGCGCGAGAACAAGGTTCTCTTGCGAAAAGATGCAAAATGCTAACATTTTAATTTACTTCAGCTGTTTAGACTCTGTCAAGGGATGCCTGTTATGCCAGCGCCTCGAAGCCGGCGGCGCGATGTGACCGTTGGCGAACACCGCCCTCCCTATACGACCCCCTGGGAAGTCAAACCCCGCCCTTCGATGAATCCGTCGATGATCGCCTCCGGAGACGGCTCGCCGAGGGCTTCCATCTCATAGGTGAGGCGAACTGTTTCCTTGTTCAGCCGGAGAAGTCTCCCCAGGTCCACCGGCGTCGCAACCAGCACGAGGTCGGCGGGGATAGCGTTGATAGTGGCCTCGAGGTCGGCCATTTGCTGCGGTCCGTACCCCATGGCCGGGAGCACCTCGCCTATATGTCTGTAGGCGGCAAAGGTTTCCCGCAACGTGCCCTGGAGGAAGGGCCGGGGATTGACGATCTTCCCCGCACCAAGGTCCCGTGCTGCCAGATAGCCTGCGCCGAAGGACATGCCGCCGTGGGTCACGGTAGGACCGTCCTCGATGACCACCACACTCTTGCCGTGGATCACCGCCGCGCGATCCACTTGGTAGGTGGAGGCAGTCTGCACCAGTATTGCCTTCGGGTTCACCTGGCGGACGATCTCGAGCACCCGTTCCACGCAGTGAGGTGGGGCGGTGTTCACTTTGTTGATCACCAGGACATCGGCGCGCCGCAGGTTGGTCTCACCGGGGTGGTAGAGCATGCCATGACCCGGCCGGAATGGATCGAGCACCACCAGCTCAAGATCGGAGTGGATGAAGGGAAAATCATTGTTGCCGCCGTCCCAGAGGACGACCTGGGGGCGTTCCTGCTCCACCTGGGTCAAGATGTTACGGTAGTCAACGCCAGCGTAGACGATAGCCTTTCTGCCGATGAGTGGTTCATACTCCTCCCGCTCCTCGATAGTGCACTGAGCTGCGTCCAGATCCGCCCCCGAGGCAAACCGCTGCACCCGTTGGCGCGTCAGGTCGCCATATGCCATGGGGTGGCGGATCACGACCGTGCTGATTCCTCTGCGGCGCAGAAGATCGCAAATGTGGCGGGTGAGCTGGCTCTTCCCGCAGCCGGTGCGGACTGCGCATACGGAGATGACGGGAATCCGGGTGCGGAGCATAGTGCGTTCCGGTCCAAGGAGGACAAAGTCGGCCCCTGCCGCCAGGGCGACCGAGGCGTGGTGTCCGACGACCTCGTGGGAGATGTCACTGTACGCAAGAACCACTTCATTCACCCGATTAAGGCGGACGAGCTCAGGGAGCCGCTCCTCCGCAACTATGGGGATGCCTTCGGGATACAGCAGGCCGGCAAGGGTAGCGGGATATACCTTCTCCTCAATCCCAGGAATCTGGGCTGCGGTGAAGGCGACAACGCGCACCGACGGGTCATCCCGAAATGCCATGTTGAAGTTGTGGAAATCCCGTCCCCCGGCACCCATGATGATAACCCGTCTCGGGCTTTCGCCTTTCTGCATCCCGCACTCCTCTCTACTCTCTAACCACCTCCCCTGCATTCTAACCAGCTCCCAGGGGGATGAGCGAAGACAACCTCCGCATTGACTCGACAGATTGGCCATTCTATTGTCAAAGGGAAAGGCATGAGAACACGGATGATGGTCTCGATTCATCGGGTAGCCGGAGAAACATCTCCCTGAGCTGGCCGGCGAGAAGGAGCCGGATCTGGGAGAGCGGCGCGCCCTGCTGGATGGAGCTGAGCGCTGCCTCGACCCAGAAGTCCTCCTCGAGGAGCGGCCAGACCACATCTCTCGCCAAGGGGATGAACTCTTCGTGGAGACGTCGGGAGGCGGCACCCGGCCAGTGATGTTCAAGGGCAAGAAAAAAGAGAAACAGTCTTCGAAAAAGCCGCAGATCGAAGTCAGGAAGAGGGATGCCGTTCTTGTGCTTGCTGATGAGCGCGGCCCCCGTGGTCTTGAAGCGATCGTAGAGGGGTACTCGGGCCATCACCCGGAGCGACTCGTCAAGAAGAGCGAACTCACCGGCCAGGTCATGACACTGGGCCAGAGGATAGTCTTGCAGCACGAGGGTTTCGTGAAAGGACGCGGCAAAGATTGACTTGCTCCAATCCATAAGAAGGAGAAAGTCGGGTTCGTGCCGCCAGCGGCGGAGAGTCTCAAGGGAGATCCCTGTTTGTTCCGCGATCCAGGCAAGGGAGGCCTTCCCGAGGTAGGCCTGCATCAGGGCGGCACCATACTGACGGGGAGTCATGGTGATGACCCGGCCTCGGAGCTGAGGTGGACGAGGAGCATGGACATACTCGTCAAGCTTGTGCCGGAGCCATTCCTGATAGAGAAAGAGCCGCTTCATGGTCATAATAGGAAGATTAAACCCGAGGGCATGAGGGTGTCAACGAGAGCAGCTATCCCTTGGTGGCGAGTCCTCATGCACCCCTCGCAGCCTGGCACCGCAAGGCAAGAGAAAGGTGGAAGGCGATGGAGTCGGAACTACTCATTCTCGACGTGATTCAGGAAGGTAAGGGGGGGCAGGGCGCGCCTTGCGTCCGGCTGGTCACGCGATCATATCCTTCTGATGCTCGTGGCTTTGTCCTGCTGGCTCGGGAATGCCAGGGGATCGAGCAGCTGGAGCGCGCCATCAGCCAGTTGAAGGGGAGGCTGGATATTTTGCTTGGGGAAGGGAGAGCCTTGTTCCGAAAACATCAAACCGAGATGGAGGTGACCTTGCAATCAATTCCCAAGACCCCGCAGGAGATCTGGAGGAAAATGGAGTTGGCCGGCAGCCTGGATGGAATGCGTGACCACTTCAACCCGCTGCCCCTCGAGACACGGAAGGAGGTGGCCGATTACATCTTCACCAATGTGAATATCTTCAAAGGTGCTGCCTCGCTCTTTTCGCAGCATTTCAACGAAGAGGCGTGTCTTGTGGAATAGAATGCCCCCGTGCTCCTATCCCCCGGACCTCCGGCAGGTGTGCATCATTCCCAGGCCGATCAGGAGTGCGCCGTAAAGACTGAGGTGGAGTCGGGGCATTGTGGTCCAGAGAATATCCTGGATCGCGGTCAGGCCCACGGCAGCGACAAGGGGACCCCATGTCGTCCCGGGTCTCAAAAGCAGGCACATGATGACTGGCCCGAGGGAATGGTCGAGGCCGAAGGCATCCGACGGAACGAGAAAGGAGATCTCCCGCGCATAGATACCGCCCATTAGCGCCGCCGGTGCGGCGCTCAGAAGGAATGCCCGCCGCTTCACTCTATTGATATTAATCCCCACCGATTCGGCCATCTCCTCGCTTTCTCGAATCATGATCAGCTCCATACCCAGACGAGACCGCCGGATCACGTAGTGGCCCAGAACGACCACAAGCGTCAGGACCCATGCCGACGGCTGGGTCCATGGGGAGGCCGGGTCGGGCGGTAAAGAGAGTCCTGCGGCTCCCCCCGTCCAGGTGGCGAGACTCGTGCTCAGACGCTCGGCGAGATAGAGGAGACCCAGGGTTACGAGGGCAAACACCTCGGCCCGAAAGCGAAATAGAGGCCAACTAGAGGCGTAGGCAACAGAGACCCCCACGACGGCAGCTAGGAGGAGCGAGAAGGAAATATGAAAACCCCGTCCCAACGCGAGAGCGGCTGCGTAGCCGCCGATCCCGAAAAATAGACCATGTCCGAGGTGGAGGTAGCCGAGGAGCCCGCCCATCACATCGTAGCTGAGAGCCAAGGTGATGTTAACGAGCATGGTGAAAGCGAGGAGCCTGGCGTACCCATTGGTCAGGTGTGGAATGGAGAGCACTAGAATGGCCGATGCACCGACGGCGAAGAGAGACAGCCTTCTCAACGCTCGGGAATGCGCCACGCTCAAGAAGGAGGTCATCTGTCAGTTCTTTCGCCCTCGAAGAAAAACTCAATAAATAACCCTAGATGATTTTCTAAGATCCAATTATTTCATTATCATTCTAGAGCCTGGCATTCTCGTGAATGTTCTCCCTTTCAGTGGGCTTTGTGGAGCCCGCCCTCAGTAAACAAGCCGTCGGGTCGGTAGCACAAACAGGTGAGGAGGGTGGTCAGAGCGATGATGCTCGCCCAGCTCGCTCCCATGAGACCGGCGATAAGGGTTTCCAGAACTCCGAGGAGCAAACCTCCTGAGAGAGGGGCGACCACGGAGCGTCGACCGCTGACGACGATGAGGAACAGAGCCTTAAGCGTCAGGGGCAACCCGAGATGAGGAGTCACAGTGAAGAGGGTCACATAGAAGAGACCTGCCATGGCCGAAAGCCCAGTGGCGATGGTGAAAGCGAGGGCGCTTGTCCCAACCGGCGAGATTCCCACAACTGTGGCGGCGAGCTGATCCTGTGCCAGGGCTCGGAGGCACCTGCCGCTGTCGGTGTGCTTCAACCAGGCATGGAGCGCCGCGGAGAGTACGACCATCATGATAAGGATCAGGGCTCGATTGCCGGAAAGGGAGAGCTGTCCCAACTGGATGGGGAAAAACCGGTCTTCGACGCCGGCCATGGAGTGCCCCCACAGAATAGCGACTAGCTCCTCGAGGACTAGGGCCAGTCCGAGGGTGATGAGCAGAGCAGGGGTGAGGAAGTCCTCCGGAGATCGACGGTAGGGTCCGCCTAGGAGCGCAGTGAAGGTAACAAACCCAACCAGCCCGCATAAACAAGGGATGAGAAGGAATCCCAAGGCCGAACCGTAAGGAACAGCGGCCTGGAGGGTCTGGTACGCGTAAGCGGCGAGAACGAGAAAGCTGCCGTGAGCCAGGTTGAGGAGCCCCAGCACCCCGAAGCAGAGAGCGAGCCCCGCTGCCAGCAGGGCGTAGACGCCACCGAGGAGAATGCCGCTCAGGAGAAGCTGGAGAAAGCTCACGAGGTCCATGGTGACAAAAGCCAAGCTCCTATCTTTTCTCCCACGCCGGCGTCGGATAGACGTGGCGACCCGTAGCCACCTCCGGCGGCCAGATGATCTGGTATGCGCCTTTCTGGATCTGGGAGGGATAGGCGTTGATGGTGCCCACACCGTTTGCGGCGAACCAGACAGGCCCGCCGAGCGTCGTGATCCGAAGGTTTCTTAAGGTATTCATCAGGGTCTCCGGGTCCAGCGTACCGGCGCGGGATAGAGCCTCTTCAGCGATTTCGAAGGCCATCATGTACGCCGGAGACCACGGGTAGGCGTCTAGGTTGATCCCTGCCGTTTTGAGCAGCGAGAGGAAGCGCTCGGGGTTGCCGTACCTCATGCCCGGCGCCCAGTAGGACTGCCCCACCACGTACTCTGCCGCGGACCCCAGAGGTTGGCGGAAGATCCCGCTGTGGTGGATGCAGTGGAACTCCCGGGGCGAGAGCTTCAGCTCCCGGGCCTGCTTCATGAAGGCCACGGCAAAGGGGATATTGGCGGCGACATAGACGATGTCGGGGTCGAGCTTCTTCAGCTTGAGAACCACCGGGGTGAAGTCGGCGGTATCGGCGGGAACGACCTCAGCCGCAGCTATCTGGAGGCCGGCCCGGGTCGCAAGCTCGCGGGAGCCCTCGTAGACCCCCACGGGGTGGAGGCTGTCCTCGACCACGAAGGCGACCGACCGAGCCTTTCCTTCGGCCTGGATCATTTCCCAGTAGCGATAGGTGTACCTGGGAGCCGCATCGATGACGCAGACGATCCAGTGAAAGCCTCGCTCGTAGATCTTGGGCGAGTTGGCGCAGACGGCGATGAACGGGACTCGGTGTTGCTCTGCCGCCCCGCTTGCTGCAAAAGTGAGGGGACTGCTGTAAGGCCCGAACACGAGATTGACCCGATCCACGGTAATGAGCCGCTCGCAGAAGCGACGAGCTGTGGCCGCATCGCTCCTGTCGTCGTACACGGCCAGCCGGAGGGGAAGCTTACGGTCGTAGTGCCTTAGGTAAACCCCGCCCCTCTGATTTACGTCCGCAACCCAGGCCTCAAAAAGGCTCTGAAAGGGACCCACCTCCGTCGCATACTTCCCGGTCGTGGAAACCGTGGCCCCGACGCGGATCGCGTCCGGGGGAGCCGAAGGGCTCTCATCGGGGACGAGGAGGAACTTGACGATCGCCAAGACAATGAGGACGGTCAGACATGTGCGGCTTCTCATGGCTCATACCCTCCCGGCTCATGGAGGCAGACAAGGAGGAGCCTGCCTGTGGGAATAGGGCGACGGGCTCTCCAAACCAAAAAGGCCGTCCAGAACGAGTCTGGATGGCCTTTGCCTAGACATAACTCGCAAGAGGTCGTGGAGATGCGGCGAGTCAAGCTCCACGATGTCGAAGTATTCGCTCGGGGTCAGAGAATGTCAAGGGGATTCTTCACTCTGTCCGTGAAGGGGGTCTCGCGGTTACGGGGACAAATATGCTATAAACAGCCAACAGTCTGACCGAAAGGGTCTCCTTGCCTCTCGCTAACCTCCATGTCAAGGATCTGTTCCAGCGGTTCGCTCAGGAGCGACAGGAAGCGCTCCGCGCGGGAGAGGCGTCCGGTGATCTTTCCGCCGCCGCAAGCCTGGAGCCCCTTCTCGCCTGGTTTGGAAAGGAGGAGGAGCGCTCCCTCCTGCGAAGGGTGCTCCTCGATTCCTATTTTCCTCTGGGCATGGTGGAGCGTACCATCTTTGGCAATGCGGATGGGATGCGCTTTTTCATCAACAAGAGGCGGCCTGAACTTGAACGGCACCTGGGCGAAGAGCTCGTCAGGACCGCCAGGGCCTTTGTCAGGGTCCGCATGGATATCGAGCAGTTCTTTGATCCCGGGACGATCACCTGCATCCCCATCGACGGCAGGCGACACCCGCTTCCGACGGATCAGTGGTGCATCCTCTGCGGGATCTGTTGCGAAATCGGCGGCGTGCGGCCGGAGCCGCCTGCCGGTACCTGCTATCCTGAACACTGGTATGTCTACCTGGCGGGTGGGGCAGTGGAGAACCAACAGTTGTGCCCCTTCCTTTTTCAATACTTCGGCGGAGCCCGGTTCTTCTGTGCCATCCATAGTGTCAAGCCCGTTGCCTGTCGTCAGTTTGATGAAGAGGCCTGCCGCACTCGTGTGAAAGAAGGCGGAGTGCATCGAGGACGCCCGGAAGGACGGGTATATCGGCGGTCGCAGCAGGTGGTTCGTGGATAATGCGGGCTGGGTTCAAGGTTTGGCACGGGGAGGAGGGTATGACACAGATACTCGGTGCCGTTACTTCCGAGGGCATCATGGTGGCTACCGACAGCGTGGCGACGGAAGTTGATCCTCAGGGGAACGAACGCCGGTTTCCGGTCGAAAAGCTCTTCTCTGTGGGTAGCCATGCCTTCATCGTGAGTGGCGGTATGGGGATCAGCGTTGACCTCAGCCTCAGCTTCAAGCGCTATGTCGAGGAAAGAGGACTACCTGGGATCGAGCCGATGATCCCTGCGGCCGGGGCTTTTCTCAACGGGCAGCTGGGCGAGGCGCTCAGGGTCTCCCGCCAGCCGGTCGGGGAACAGGGAGAGCTGGAACGCATCTACTTCCTTCTCGGGGGATACTCTTTTCGTTCCGTGGAGACGCCCTATCAGCTCGCGCTTTGGGGGAGCGAGACCGGACGGGTCCCTCTCAAGCGTATCCAGGTTGGTGCGGGCGTCGCCATCCCCAGGGCTCTTGCCGCCGAGGTGAGGCTCAATAGAATGGCCATGGACAAGAGGCCGCTCGGCGAGATACTGGATTTTGCTCACCAGTTCCTCGCAAAGGTCGCCGCTTCCGGTCCCGATGTGGGACCGCCATTCAGGTTTGGAGTGCTGACTTCGAGCGGATTCAAGCTTCTTGAGCCCGGGCTGGCTTTGGAGCGACAGTAGGGTGTTGCCGTATGCCGACGTCCTTCATTATCGAGATTGGCGAGGAGGATATCAGGCGGGAGCGGGCCAAGGCCAGAGAGCTTCGGCAGACACGGTGGTGGAAGCAGAAGCTGGCCCGGGGTATATGCCATTATTGTGGGCGCCACTTTTCGCCGGAGCAGTTGACCATGGATCATATTGTCCCTATTATCCGGGGCGGCAGGTCAACCAAGAATAACGTGGCCGTTGTCTGCAGGGAGTGCAACAATACCAAGAAATACCTGCTTCCCATGGAATGGGAGGAATACCTCAAGAAGTTCGGCAAGAAAGACGAGACCACCGAAGATGGTTTGAGGGGAAAGGACGAAAAACATGTCTGAACTTACCCCGCAGGGCGAGCATGTGAGGAAGGCGGTCAAGTGGATCTCCGACAAGCGGCAGTACGAACCGGAGACGTGTGGTCCCCTAGGAAAGTTAGTCGAGCAGGCCTCCCGTAAGTTCGACCTCTCCCCGAAGGACCAGGACTTCATCTTTCGGTTCTTCGCGACCAAGAGACAGGAGTGATGTCCCGGCCCCAGCGACGAGATGGACGATGGGCTCGCCTATCCGGCTCTGCAGACCTGGAGCACCGGGCTGATAGGCCTTACCCCTTGTGTCGCCAGGGAAACTGAGTACAATAACGGAACCGCGCTGCGAGCACTAGGCGTGGCGGTCGCGTTCGGGGGTCGTCTAAGGGCAGGACAGGGGTCTTTGGAACCTCTAATCTAGGTTCGAATCCTAGCCCCCGAGCCATAGAGCAAGAAAACCCTCCCCATCGGGAGGGTTCTGTGCTTTGGGGCCTGTCTCTCTTCCACCCTGATTGGCCGCGTTGGTCCCCGGGTGCCCGGGTATGGGCTCAGATGCGATGGGGGTCCTACGAACATTGACGCGGCGGATACAGGAATCCCTCCGGCGCGTCAAGGGCCTGCCTTCTCTGTTAATAACTTGCGTTGACAATTTGCTCCATTTGTCGCACAATTTTTCACGTGTGCAAATCAACCATATCTGCGGTCGCAGCAGGTGGTTCGTGCATGATGCGCGCTAGCATGCGGTCCCGCGCGTCCCGCTCGGCTAGCGCGCCCCCTCCCTGTTGAGAAGGGGCCGTCGCGGCTCAGAGTAACCACGAGAGGCCGGGGTATAGGAGTTGCAAGTATCCTTGACCCATGGAGAAGGTAATCGCACCGCGGTGGGATGGCAAGGATAAGAGGATAACTCGACAAACAGGACTCACTTCTCGGTATTTGTTGCGTATGGAAGTCCAGAAAGTGAAAGTGGATAGCTCGAAAAAGGGTAAGATTATCTGCCCTAAGTGTCTAAAGGAAAAAACCATAAATGCTGTAAGCTTTAGAATGAATCACGATATCAAGGTTAGCTGCGAGTGCAAGCACGTCTATTATATTCGGTTTGATCAAAGGATACATCCACGCAAGACGGTAAACCTCAAAGGGAGGTTTCAGAAAATTAAGGAGAAACCGCCAAAGCTAACTCATATTGAAATATGCAACCTTTCCCTGTCTGGTTTGAGTTTCAAAACAAAAAATGTCGCGAATTTGCAGGCTGGAGATGATCTGGCATTGGCGTTTATCTTGAATGATAATCGTCAGTCGGAAATCAAGACCACGGGTGTTATACGATATATAAAGGAAACTCAAGTCGGTATTAGATTCGATCGTCTGGACGAAACCGATCAAGACGTACTACGTGATTATTTTTCTACCTTGATTTCTGATAGTAAACATGCAAATTCTAGAAGAGAGCTGAGGCTACGAGAAGAAGCTCGCTGCATAAGAGCCGCCAAGGATGAATTGAAAAGGATTGGCTCGACGGCCGGCGTCTCTTTTCACGCAGATTTCTCTGGTAATACATGGGATGAGGCGGTACAGAGATTCAGGAACTCTTGGGCCAACCGTTATATCTGTAGCCATTGCCAGGCTATTACCGACTCCGATACTGCCTCCAAGTCGCAGTTCCGCTGTGGAAGATGCGCGAAAGGTCGTTACACCAGTAGTCCCAAAGAAATATGGGACATAATACTGACCCACAGTCCGCATAGGGAAAGATACTTTACTCTGAATGATGCGGTTTTGGCATTTGCCGTTGACATTTCCGAATTTAAAAGTCATTACCCATACGGCTTTCTCGTCCCGATAGTAAAAGATCTTTACGACAATACAGTCATAACGACCATACAGACTGTTTTAAAAGAATGCCGCCATTTGGGGATATCATTGACGGTAGATCATATCGCCACCAGAAAGGTGAAAAAGAATGTAAAGATAATAAGAAAAAGAAATTATAATTACCATCCAGAAAAGATAATTATCGGCAGATCTGTAACGAGCGATATTGTGTTCGATAATGAAGATGTTTCGAGAACTCATGCATACATATATTTTGATATCGAAAAGGACGAGGGCTATCTGATAGACAACGGGTCGTCAAATGGGACCTTCCTGAATAAGAAGAGAATAGCGTCAGGCCAGCCTTCAATATTGTCGGATAATGACGAAATAGCTTTCGGTCGTGAGACGAGAGTTATCTATTTTTCTTCTGCCGGCTTCTATAGCTTTCTCCGGACGATGGCCGTAAAGGAAGATACGGTAATAGGGTCTTCAGGGATTTCGGCTACCAAGAAATTAGGGTAGAATCTGCTGGACATCCCGTCAAGAAGAAGGGAAGCGCCTGAGGGACGACGAGAAGGATGCGCTCACTCGTTGGTCTGCTTCTCCGACCAGATTCTTGGCGACTCGAGCTTAGTTGAGGATATGCTCGTAAGTATCCCTCCTGTCGAGCGCTTGTCCTGCCCCCAATGCCACAGCCGACAGAGGATCATCCGCTATCCTTACGGGCAGACCGGTTTCCTGATTCACTAGCTTATCGAGATTCCTGAGAAGCGCCACACCTCCTGTAAGGACGATACCCTTTTCTGTGAGGTCAGCAGATAGTTCCGGCGGTATCTCCCCGAGCGCTTCCTTGATCGTGGTTACGATCATCTTTATCGGCTCCCTGAGGGCCTGACGAACCTCGCTGGAATCGATGATTATCAACTTGGGGACACCGATAACAAGATCGCGCCCTTTGATTTGAAGATACCCTATCACGTCATCAGCCAAAGCATTTCCCATGGTCGTTTTTATGGATTCGGCAGATTGCTCACCGATCAGCAAGTTGTACCTTTGCTTGACGTACTGCACGATCGCTTGATCCATCTTATCACCGGCAACCCTCGCCGACTTACTGAAGACGATGCCGCCCAGAGACATCGCTGCCACCTGGGTTGTGCCTCCGCCGATGTCAACCACCATGCTGCAGACGGGTTCCATAATGGGCAGTCCTGCGCCGATGGCAGCGGCAATCGGCTGATCGATCAGAAAGACTTCGGACGCGCCTGCTGACTGAGCTGCTTCGCGAACTGCGTTTCGCTCAACCGGGGTAATACCTGAGGGAACACCGACGATTATGCGTGGCCGCACCAGGTTTCGGCCCTCGCGCGCTTTCTTGTGGGCCTTCTTAATGAGGTGACGGAGCATGGTTTCGGCTCCCTCGAAGTCTGCAATAACACCATCTCTCATGGGGCGGATCGCTTCGATATCCCTGGGGGTGCGCCCCAACATCACCTTGGCGTCTCGTCCCACAGAAAGGACTCTGCCGGTGCCCCGACCATTCTTTCTTACCGCGACTACGGAAGGTTCGCTCACCACCACGCCTTTCCCTTTGGCATATACAAGGGTATTAGCGGTACCAAGATCCACGGCCAGATCGTTCGAAAACCACCGTGCTATGAAGTTTGGAAGCATAGGCACGTACCTCTGCTGAGGTTAACGAATCGAGGCAACAATACTACCAACACAAAACGGATATCCAGCTGTCGCTCAGAGTTAAGCAAGATATATGCCCAATCGAATCATCGATAACCCTTTATTGTATTTTGGTTTTTTTGGACCAAACTGCATCCTTCCTTATATGCCAACACCTTGCGACAGCAACCTCCAAGTAGTTGCAATCCTGGGGAGAACTGCTGCCTTGTGTATCGTGATCCACTGGCCAAGCCAGGCCGCGATTGATGCTTGACTGAGTCTCTTCATGCCAGCCTCCTCATTTCGCCCTCGCGGTTTTCTCCGCTGCTGCCGGTCCGAGTACATAAGAGTATCCCGGGGGGTATCATTTTTACTGGATCTCACTCTGCCATCAGGCTTGGGGCGAGCCCGCACCGCCCGGCTGATCGGCTGCCGGGTATTCGTACTTGGTATAGAGGTTGCTCCAATCCTTCTCCGATCGACTCTTGGTACCCGTAGCGGCAGTGGAAGGCGAATGGCGCTCAAGCGGAATATCCTGATCGTGAACGATGAATCCACCATTCTCAATTTCCTCAAGGACGGTCTCAGCATGTACCAGGACCGCCTCAACGTGTTCACCGCTGCCGGCGTCGAAGAGGCCCTCGGGATTGTTGACACCCAGCGCATCGATCTCATCACCACCGACATACGGAAGCCGGGAACGGATGGATTCGAGCTCATCGACCGTTCCCGGAGGAAGAATCCCGACACCCGCTTCATCGTCATGACCGCCTACAGCTGTGAAGAATACTTCCAGAAATCGATGATGGATTCGGTTTCTACCGCGGTGGGGATCTGAAGGCGGCGCGGGAGCGGTCGGAGAAGGCGGCGAAGCTGAGGCCCCACGACCGAGCGGTTCAGTGCAACTTGAGAAAGTTGGCTGAGAAGGAGAAGGAGGACGCTGTCCGAAAGGGATCCGAGACTCTTCACTGATACGTGACTACCGGGACGGAAGCGCCTCCCTCCGCGTATCGGGCGCTCCCTCTGGGCCACGACGCTCGCTTCGCCTCAAACGAGGTCTGCATGTCGGCAACCACAGAACAAGCCCTCAGGATGTTGCATGATCTCCGGGCCGCTA
>JAGFXI010000437.1 GCA_017861095.1 Deltaproteobacteria bacterium
GGGACTGATGCCGCTCCTGATAGCGGCAAATTAATGGCTAACCAGGTCTCGCCGTGGTTCCGTCCGGGGAGACTTGCGAACAACACTACTTATTACTGGCGTGTAGAGGCCAAGAACCAGTTTGGCACAACTACTGGGGAGGTCTGGTCTTTTGCGACGGGCAACAAGCCATGCGTAAGGGCCATGCCCTGGATAGAGTGATTGCTTGGTGATTGGCCTCGAGGCGACCATATCGTTATTTACTGGACTCCCACCGAACTCGTAGGCCTCTTTACATATGGTCTTTTCTGCGATTCCGTCGGCCCCGCCCCTGCCCCAAGAGGTTGCAGTCGGGGCACTCTTTTTGACCCATCCCCGGATTCTGTGGTAGGCTTGATTAACTGAGTCTGGAACCGGTGATGATCGGTGAACACTTGCGGATCCGGTCCGCCTCTGGCTAACTCATCATTCCCGAGCGTTCACGCTTCCGAACCTCAACTGCTCCTGCTACGCTCAAGCTCACGGCATTCGTTACCTTGCCGTCTCCAACCCTTGAAGGAGGTAACGGCATGGCCACACAAGACTTCAGACGAAAGCTCACGGCCATACTAAGTGCCGATGTCAAAGGTTACAGCCGCCTCATGGGCGAGGATGAAGAGACGACAGTCCGCACCATAACCGCCCACCGAAACGTGCTAGCCGCGGTGATCCAGAAGTACCGGGGCCGGGTGGTGGACTCGCCGGGAGACAACATACTGGCCGAGTTTGTCAGTGTGGTGGATGCAGTGCAGAGTGCCGTGGAGATCCAGGAGGTAATCAGAGCCAAGAATGCCGAACTGCCTGAAAACTGCAGGATGGAGTTTCGCATCGGCATCAACCTTGGTGACGTAATCCAGGAAGGAGAGCGGATTTACGGCGATGGGGTCAACATCGCCGCCCGGCTGGAGGGTCTGGCCGATCCGGGTGGCATCTGTATCTCGGGTAGTGCCTACGAGCAGATCGAGAATAAGCTGGCGTTAGGGTATGAGTACATGGGCGAGCACACCGTAAAGAATATCGTCAAACCCGTCCGGGTATATAAAGTGCCAACAGCCCCCGAAACACTCAAGAAAGTCACTGACAAGGGAAGACCCGCCCGGAGGTGGCAGCGGGTGGCTCTCGCAGTGGTGATAGCACTCCTTGCTGTCGCAGCAGGCGCCGTGGCGATTTGGAAATCTTACCGACCTTCTACTCCTCCAGTAGAGACCGCCTCGGTGGAGAAGATGGCATTTCCTTTGCCTGACAAGCCTTCCATCGCGGTACTGCCGTTTGACAACCTGAGCGGTGACCCTAAGCAGGAGTATTTCAGCGACAGGCTTACTGAGGAGATCATTTCTGCACTTAGCGGGGTTCCCAAGCTCTTTGTAATCGCTCGAAACTCCACATTCACCTACAAGGGCAAACCCGTAAAGGTCCAACAAGTCAGTGAGGAATTGGGTGTAAGGTATGTTCTAGAGGGAAGTGTTAAGAAGGCTGGAGACAAGATACGAATATCCGCCCAGTTGATCGATGCTCTCACTGGGAATCATTTATGGGCAGACCGTTACGACCGAAATCTGAGTGACATATTTGCGGTTCAAGACGAGATCACAAAAAACATCATCACGGCCATGCAGGTAAAGCTGACGCAGGGGGAGGGAGTAAAAGCTGCTTCGAAAGGTACACATAACCTCGAAGCCTATCTGAAGTGCTTGCAGGCGAATGAGCTTATCAACCAATTGAATCCAGAGAGTAATGTCTTGGGAAAGCAACTGGCGGAGGAAGCCATCGCCTTAGACCCGAATTATGCCTGGGCATACTATACGCTAGGCAGAACCCATACGGTGGACGTGTGGGTTGGAATCAGCAAATCCCCGAAAGAGTCTATAGGGAAGGCTATAGAGCTAGTGCAAAAGGCTCTTGCCTTGGATGATACTTCTTCGGAGGCACACGGCTTGTTGGGTTTCCTATATTCGATGACAAGGCAGCATGATAAGGCCATTGCGGAAGCGGAGAAGGCTGTCGCTCTTAATCCGAATTCAGCCGGGGCTCATTATATGGTGGGTAAGACACTATTTTTTGCCGGCAGGGCGGAGGAATCCATTCCGGAATATAAGAGAGCGATACGTCTGAATCCTATCCCGCCGACTATGTACTTATGGAGTTTAGGACTCTCCTACGCTTTTACGGCGCACTACGACGAGGCAATAACATGGTGCGAAAAAGCAGTCCGCCAAGAGCCTAATGATCTATTAGGCCGCCTGATGATGACTTCGGTTTATAGCTTCTCAGGACTGGATAAGGAAGCTCGGGCTGAAGCCGCCGAAGTGCTTAGGATACAACCCAAATTTTCCCTCGAGCAATTTGAAAAGAAACTCACATCCGAGAGGGAAGAGGACAGAGACCGGGTTCTCGGCGCCTTGCGCAAGGCAGGGCTGAGGTGAGGGGACGAATATCCCAATGGGCGGAAATAGCCCACAAGAGACCAGCAATTCGACTGTTGAAATTGGGATTCCCACTCCTCACGTCAGCCCCGCCTTGCGCAGAGAGTCTATGAAGCGGTCCCTCCTCGGCCCTTCCTTCCATGCGGTCCACCTGGAGAACCTTGCGAGAGAGAAATTGGGGTCTATTCGCTGTATCTCCGCGACGGTGGCCCGGGCCTCATCTTCGCGTCCGGCGTACATATACAAGCTGACCAGGACAACTCTCGCGATCACATCGTTGGGGGCAAACTGAAGTGATTTCTTGAGGCCGGCGATCCCCTCCTCATACCTTCCGGTTTCACGACAAGCAGTACTGAAATGGTGGTAGTATCTGGGAACAAAAGGATTGAGCCGAAGGGCCTGTCGAAGCAAAGGAAGGGCCTCGTCGCTCCTATACGAATAGTTCAGAGCCATGGCGAGAGTGTAGAGAGCCATAGCGCTGTTGGGGTCAAGCATCACGGCGCGTTCCCCGGCCTCAATCGCCTTGCCATGCTGACGCATGTACACAAAGGTAGTGCTAAGAGCAGCGTAGGCCTCAGCCGAGGAGTTGTCCAGTTCGACGGCCTTTTGTGCCCATTTCATGGAATTGGAGAGCGTCTCTTCGGGGGATTTACTAACACCGAACAGCACATCAAACCCGATCGCCCTTGCTAGACCGATATTAGCCATTGGGTAATTTGGGTCCAGGTCCACGGCTTCATGGTAAAGCCGTTTGGCCACAGCATTCGCTTCTTTGTTAGTTTGATTTCTGTACCCATCCCCTTCCAACACCTTCAAGTAAGCCTGAAGGTTTTTCGTCCCCTTTGCGTATATGCGCGCTGCTTCGCCCTCGGTGATCTTCACCTGAAGTTCCGTGAGGATCTTCATAGTGATCTCATCCTGCAACTCGAAGATGTCTTTAACGCTCCGGTCGTACCGCTCCGACCAGAGGTGATGTCCCTTGAGGGCATCGATAAGCTGTGCCGTGACGCGCACTCGATCCCCGGCCCTCTGCACGCTCCCCTCCAGCACGTACTGCACCCCGAGCTCCTCGCTCACCTGTCTGACCTTCGCCCCCTTGCCCTTGTAGCTGAAGGTGGATTCCCGTGCGATGACGAAAAGTTGTGGCACCTTGGAGAGGGCCGTTATCAGGCTTTCGCTCAACCCATCGCAGAAGAAATCCTGCTTTTGCTCCCCGGTCATGTTCAGGAAGGGCATGACTGCGATGGACGGCTTGTCCGGCAGGGGCAAGGCCATCCGCTCTTTGGAGGCCTTCTCCACCGGTGGTCGGGAAGGGCGAACGACGAACTGCCAGAACGCTGCCGCACCCGCCGCCACTACGAGGACGCCTGCGAGGGCAATGAACATAAGCCTGCGCTGTGCGCCCTCCTTCGGCTTCGCCTGAGCCTTTACCGTTACCCTCGGCTCCATCAGGACCTTGTAGGCTCCGACCGGTTTGGCGATATTCTTGACGGCCTGCTCCCCCAGATACTCGTACCCCAGGGGAAGCTTGGCCTCGATGTGGTCAAAGGCAGTCTTGGAGACACAGATCCCACCGGGGTCCGCCAGGGACTCCAGTCTCGCCGCGATGTTCACCCCGTCACCGTAGATGCGGGCCTCCTCCTCGATCACATCCCCCAGGTTGATCCCGATGCGGAACTGCATTCTCCGGATCTCGGGCAGCTCTCTGTTGCGGGCCTGGATCTCCTTGTGCACAGCCACCCCGCACTGGACCGCATCGACCACGCTGGCAAACTCTGCAAGCACATTGTCCCCTGGAGAATCCACAACCCGCCCCCGGTGCTGCTTGATGAGGACGGACATGACCTGCTTGTATGCCTCCAGGGTCTTTACTGTTGCCGCTTCATCGTCTCCCATGAGTCGGCTG
>JAGFXI010000438.1 GCA_017861095.1 Deltaproteobacteria bacterium
AGGAATCCTGCCCACCCCTTGCGGATGCCGGTTGAAAATCCCTCCTTGACGAGCCTGCGGCGGTCTTCCATGGGATCCTCGGTGACAGGGTGAATTAGCCGCAAGGTTGTAGCATAAATCTCGCGACGGTCAAGGCTGTTCTCGACAGCGCCCGGCGATTCTTGATAGGATTACTCGACGGCAATCGTACAAGGTCGGGGCCTGCTGCCTGCCGGGAAGCCTATGCTGAGCGGTGAGTATATATTCCAGGAGATTTCGGAACAGGGGAGAATTGCCCGGCTTCGCTGGAGCCTGCCGGCGCCTGAGTGGCCCGGCACGACCGAGCGACTCATCATCACCGGATCAGGGGATTCTTATTGCGCGGCCCTCTTCGGAGGCTGGCTCATGGCCGACCGATGCGAGGTGTCGGCACTGCCGGCCATGGATGCAAGCCGGGCAGCCCAGGAGCTTGAGCGGGGCGATACCCTCGTCGGCATCAGCGTTTCAGGGCATACGGTTCGGGTGTTGGAGGCCGCGACTCGGGCCCTTCACTGCGGGGCCCGGGTGATCGCCATCACCGACAACCTGGCAAGTCCCTTGGCCAGGATGGCCACCGCCGTTTGGCCAATCTACGCCTCGCCGGCTGACGAGCTGTTCCACACCAGTTACCGGGATGAGGAGGCCAGGCAGTACGTCGGCTACCACCACGACGTGGCGCAGACCAAGACCTTCTGGGCCGTGCTTCTTACGCTCGTCAGGGCAGCCCGCGCCGAGATGGACGGCGCCCTCCTCCTGGATCACACCCGCAGACTGCTCTCGCGCTCCTTCTACGAGCCGTTATTCGCCAAAGCCGAGCACTGGGCTTCGAGCGGGCAGACGTTCTTCCTCGCCGCAGGCTGGGCGGAGATCCTCGCCCGTTTCGCGGCTTACAAGATGTACGAATTCAATCGGGCCGCACACTTCTCTGAGATCGAGGAGTATTGTCACACCCACTATTTCGTCACCCGCACCGGCGACACCGTCGTCTTCCTGATAGATGGCGAAGAAACCGCGGCCAGGGCGGGGGAGATCGGTCCGGTTCTCCAGGACCTTTTCGCCATGCGGGTGATCTGGGTCCAGCCGGATTCCGTCGAGTGTAGCGTCGCTCTCGAACACTGCAGCGAACCTGTAGAGGTGGTGCGACTCCCCGCTGCGGGCGATCCCATCCAGCAGGCTCTCGATCTCGTTCTTGCCCTGGAGTGGATCACCTATGCTATCGGCCGCATCGGTGCACCCGACATCAACATCTTCCATGCCGGTTACGACACCGAGCGTCTCGTGGCCGGGTCAATGCGCACGGTTCGGCGCTCCGCCGTCAGAGCCCCCGCCGTCTTTGCCGCCGGGAAGAGCAGCACCAAACCGAACCGTGACTGATATGCACCGCCAAGGCGTTGGGCGTGACGACAAGACTTCATGCCGACGCTCGGGCGGGCATGAGTGAGGGATGAGCTAAGGCACCATAGGACTTGCTCGCTCGAGCAGCGACTCAATCATCGGGGCGACGGCGCGCCGGCCCCTGCCTCGTAGGAGCACGTGGCGAAGTCGATGGGGGCGCCGCACTTCGCGCAAAGGTGACTCTTGGTGAACTCGTCCGAGAAGATCTCCTTCTCGGCGCCGCACTTGGCACACTTGCAGGTGAAGGACTTCAGGTTCTTGAAGGATTCCCATCCGGGACAGTGCTTGGGTGTTGTCACCATGGCAGTTCTCCTCTTTGGCTGGTCAAGACTACTCTTGATAAGGGAAAGGGGCCAAGATTTAAGGCGAGTTAAACCCAGTGTAGCCTCGGCCGTGACAAATGTCCAGGGCGAAGCCCACCGCACCGGTTGCAGGGAAGGCGAGCGACCGGCCATACATTCCCGCTATCCACCAATGAAGGCAGTGTTCCCGAAATGACAAAAGATGAAGCACGCCGTCTCAGATCGGCTTCTTACGAACCCGTCAAGGGTTATATTTCCAAAGTCTCCGCCTCACCCGCTACAGCGAAAGGAATAAGATTTGCATAACGCAGAGGAATGTATTAGATAATAAGGTAGCGAACAGTCGCCTCTCTGCACCTCTCGATGGGGTGGATGGCATTCTGGCCGGGCAAAGAGGAGGGCCTTACAATGAAACGGACAATGAGAAAACTCCTTGCGATTCTCACGGTAGTTGCCGTGGCGGTAACCTTCACCGCTCCGCCGGTTCTGGCTGGTCCGGGTGATGCCGTGATCGACGACGCTTCCGCTGATGCCATGATCGCCGATCTCGTCTTTCTGAGGCCGATGGGCCTCGTGGCAATTGTCTGCGGCAGCATCGCCTTCGTCGTTTCTCTCCCTTTCAGCGCCTTGGGTGGCAACGTGGGCGAGGCGGCCGATAAACTGGTGGTGGACCCCACCAAATTCACCTTCCTTCGTCCCCTGGGTCACATCGAGGGGTACTATGAGGGACATCCGGCCGTTCGCGCACCCGTTCCGGGGCGAGGCGGAGAGTCTCGCCCCGCCCCTGCGTGAACCCGCGCACCTCCTTGCGGCAGTGTGCCCCGACCTTTCGCTCGCTCTCACCTCGTTCCTGGCGACTTCCTTCTCTGTTGCCTCGCCCGGCAAGCACTCTCCACCATCCTCAACACCATGTGCAGGTCTCCCCAAGCAGCACGAGAAAGGCGGTTCGGCAACCTGCTGGTGTTTCTATTGGCGCACGCCCGTGATCGTTGGACCGAAAGGGCAGTTCTCGGCGAGACTGCGAGGGGG
>JAGFXI010000439.1 GCA_017861095.1 Deltaproteobacteria bacterium
CGAAGGCGCGGGCGAACTGGATGGCAAGGTGTCCCAACCCGCCGATGCCGATCACTCCCAACCGCATGGGCGGCTGGACGCCATAGAATCGAAGGGGCGCGTATACCGTGATACCGCCGCAAAGCAGAGGAGCGGCCTGCTCGGAGGGGAGGGCTTCCGGGATGGCGAAGACAAATCTACTGTCTATGCGGATGGCGTCGGCAAAGCCCCCGTAGTGTCCCACACAGGTCGCCCGGTTCGCGCTGCAAAGCTGCTCTTCACCTCTTAGACAATAGTCGCATTTCAAGCACGAACCCCGTTGCCATCCGATCCCTACGCGCTGGCCGGCTACGAAGTCGCTAACGCCCTCTCCCATGGCGGCGACGGTTCCCACGATTTCGTGTCCCGGCACGAGAGGATAGGTAGTGATACCCCAGTCGTTGTCGATCAGGTGGATGTCGCTATGGCAGATACCACAGTGCTGGATCGCGACCTCCACGGTCTCGGGACTCAACGCCTCCGCATCATAACGAAATGGTTTCAGCGGTTGTCTTGCGCCCATGGCAGCATGGCATTCGATCGTCATAGGTTTAGCCCCCTTACTTGCCCTAGGATCGCAGCGTTCCAGAATGTTATAATAGCGCTAAATTACCATCCGGTGTTGCAGGCTTTCGGAAAGGATGGCTACCATGAACCAGAAGACTCTATCTGTGCTGCTCGTACTCACTGTTTTGCTCAGTACCGCCTGCGCCACGGGTATTTCCCAGCAGGCCCGCTCGCAGGTTACCTACTCCGGAGACTTCTCGGTTCTCCAGGAGCGCCCGAGCGCTCATCTCGGCCAGGTGGTCATGTTCGGCGGCAAAATTCTGGAAACCAAAGCCTCATCCCCTTCCTCAGAGATTGCCGTCCTCCAGCTTCCCCTCGGCAGCAGCGATCGGCCTCAGGATGGGGATCGTTCCGAGGGTCGCTTCCTCCTGCGCTCGGTCCAGTTCCTCGATCCTGCCGTCTATCGCACTGGGCTGCTTCTCACCGCAGTGGGTAAGATCACCGGTAGCGAGGTGCGGCCCATCGGAGGGTTGGATTATGCTTATCCGGTTGTGGAGGCCATTGAAATCAGACTCTGGCCCGAGAGAAGTCCCATCTATCCGGGCGTTCAGTTCGGGGTCGGGGTCGGCTCCGGTGGCAGTAGCGGTGGCGGCGCCGTTGGGGTCGGCGTCGGCTTCTAACCCGGTCGTGTGGTCCGATAGAGCCGGGGCCGGGCTGACTACTCTGGTCCTCTACCTTCTCCTCGCAGTTGTCGGCATGAGCCTTCCGTCCTGTGCTCCGGCAATCTCCCAGCAGCTCCGAGATGAGGCGGGAACGCCCCCACCTTTCCAGGATCTCACCGCCCATCCGCAGGAGTACCAGGGCCGCGTTGTGATTCTAGGAGGCTACGTCCTGGAGACCCAGAACGAGCCGCGCGCCACGGTCCTCACCATCCTCCAGGCGCCTCTCGACTTCGAGAACAAGCCCAAGTCCCGCGACCTCTCTCAGGGCCGGTTTCTCATCACGAGCGACAGGTTCCTTGACCCCGAGGTCTATGCGAAAGATCGCCGGCTCACTGTCGGCGGCCGCGTCATTGGGGTGCGAGAGCAGTCGGTAGGCGGCACCACCTATCGCTACCCGATCATTGACGCCCAGGAACTCCACCTGTGGCCTAAAGAAGTGTATCCCCCTTACCCGCCGCCTTACTACCCCTTCTATAATCCCTGGTACGACCCGTGGTACCCATGGGGGTACAGGCACCCGTGGTGGTGGTAGGGACCTCCCTGGCTCTGGAAGGGGAAGCGCCTCGGCTCCCGTGGGCACGCTCAACCCCTGACCGCAGCCATCTCGTGAAGACCGCAGCAGGCGGCAGCAGCCGCCATCAACGACGGGAGGGAGTCGCCGAGAATGAACTGGTCGGCAGCTCTGACTCTACCCCGAGGAGAGCGAGAAGGTCCTCCCACACGGAAATCCTCGGCACCGGAACGGGGGGTTCGTCAGTGCTCCGCATCATGACCGCCGAGTCCGCCGGTACGCTCTGGTCCTGTACGTAGGTGGTCCATATCGGGCGCAATCCCGCCATCTGGGCGCCTTCGACGTCGGCCTCCGCATCGTCGCCCACGAAGGCTATCTCTTCCTTTGCCACCCCGAGTCTTTCGACGAGCAACTGGAACACCAGGGGATGGGGCTTCCGATACCCAACCTCTCCGGAGATAAGGATCACCTCGAAATAGGGGGAGAGGCCGTGCCGGCGAATCACCGCCGCTGCCGCCGGAGTGTGGGTGAAATTGGAGAGAAGCCCGAGACGATACCGTGTCTTGAGGAGTCCGAGCATCTCTCTCGTCCCAGGAATCAACTGGGAGGCCTCGATGTATGCCGAAAAATAGGCATCAACCACCGGGGCTATCCGTTATGGGTCTCCCGCCCGTCCACCCGCGTGGCTTCCAGGTACCGGATGACCGCCTCCCGGTGGGCGCGGGAGAAGGCGTCACGGTCGACCTCGAGCCCGACGGCCTTAAGGCTTTCGGTAAGGCGGCGCATGGACTCGTGACGGGCGGACGAATCCACCGTGATCAGGGTGTTGAAGAGATCGAATCCCACCGCCTTGATCGTGTTGTTCACCTGGATTTCACCTACCTCCGTAGGGCGGATCGAACGAAGCGGATCCACCTCATGTACTCCATTCTCTTCGTCGCTTCACTCTGTCCCCGCCGTTGCCGCGTCGATCTTGCCCGTGTCCCCGCGTTGCCCGTTCCCCTCAGTCAAGGGGCATGGGATTACAGAGGTTCCCGTCGCAGTCGGCCACACGGCCG
>JAGFXI010000098.1 GCA_017861095.1 Deltaproteobacteria bacterium
GCCGGCGAGCTTGATTCCGCCGCGGCTCACATACCCTTCGTCGTCCTCCACCACTTCCACCCTGGCGTCGGGGGCAACCCGCTGGGCCGCCTTCTCTGCCCGCCGGCCCTCGACCGTCACCCTGCCCGCGAGGATGAGAGCCGCGGCGCGCTGGCGGCTCGCAGCCAGCCCCCGGTCCAGGAGGAGCCTATCGAGACGCGACCTTTTCGAGGTCATTCCCTGGAACCATCGCCCGCGCCGCCTGGATGATTGCGGAGGCGTCGACGCCGCACAGTGAGCGCTGCACCGCCTGAGAGGCGTGCTCCACGAAGCGGTCTCCTACTCCCAGACGGACCACATGCACGTGGCTGAGTCCCTGGTCGGCGACGAGCTCCAGCACGGCGCTCCCGAACCCGCCCTGGAGCACATTCTCCTCCACGGTGATGAGGCGCCCCGTGTCACCCGCCACGCGGAGGATGAGCTCCCGGTCCAGGGGTTTGACGAAACGGCAGTTCACCACCGCCGCCTGGATCCCCTGGGTCTCAAGGGCTGCAGCCGCTTCCACCGCCGGAGCCAACCGGTTGCCGATGGCAAGGATGGCGACGTCAGTGCCGCGGCGAACGAGCCTGCCCTTGCCGATGGGAATCATGCCGGGCTCCGCATTCATGGGCACACCCACGGCCTGCCCCCGCGGATAGCGGATGGCGATGGGTCCGTCATGGGCGAGGGCGGTATTCAGCATGTCCTGGAGCTCGTTTTCATCGGCCGGCGCCATGAGGACCATGTTCGGCATGTGGCGGAGGTAAGAGAGGTCGAAGAGACCCTGGTGGGTGGCGCCATCCTCACCTACCAGACCGCTTCGATCCATGACCAGGACTACGGGAAGGTTCTGGAGGCAGACGTCGTGGAGCACCTGGTCGTAGGCCCGCTGGAGAAAGGTGCTGTACACGGCCACGACCGGCCTAAACCCCTCCCTGGCCAGCCCGGCGGCAAAGGTCACGGCGTGCTGCTCGCAGATTCCCACGTCGAAGAACCGATCCGGGTAGCGGGAGGCAAAGGCGCTCAAACCGGTGCCCTCGGGCATGGCGGCGCTGACGGCGATGATCCGGTCGTCCTGTTCCGCGAGCCTGACCAGGGTGTTCCCGAAGACGTGGGTGTACGAGGGCGGCCCCTCCTTGGCGGCCGGCTCGCCGGTGCTGATGTCAAATCGTCCCAGGCCGTGGAAGCGCGAGGGATCGCATTCCGCCGGCTGATAGCCCTTCCCCTTGGTGGTGAGAACATGGACCAGCACCGGCCCTTCTAGATAGGTGACGTTGGTGAAGGTCTGGATCAGACGGTCCAGCCGGTGGCCACTAATGGGGCCGATGTAGTCGAACTTGAGCGCCTCGAAGAGCATGCCCGGGGTGAAGAAGCTCATCAGGGAGTCCTCACCCCTTCTCACGAGCTGAAGGATGTCGCGGCCAACCCCGGGAACAGAGTTGAGAAAGTTCCGGACCTCCTTCTTGAGCCGCACGGCGAACTTGCTCGTCTTCTTGCGGCTCAGGAATGAGGAGAGGGCTCCCACGTTCCGGGCGATGGACATTTCGTTGTCGTTCAGGACGACGATCAGGTCCCGTTCCAGATCTCCAGCTTGGTTCAGCCCCTCGAAGGCCATGCCGCCGGTCATGGCGCCGTCGCCGATGACGGCAATAACCTTACCCGCCTCCTTCTTCATGGCCCTGCCCACGGCGATGCCGAGGGCGGCCGAGACCGAGGTACTGGCGTGCCCGGTGCCAAAGGCATCGTAGGGGCTCTCGCTTGGCCGGGGAAACCCGCTGATCCCGCCGTGCTGCCTGAGGGTGTGGAACGCCTCTCGTCTCCCGGTGACCAGCTTGTGGGCGTAGGATTGGTGGCCCACATCCCAGATGAGGGTGTCCCGCGGCGCATTGAAGACGTAGTGGAGGGCGAGGGTGACCTCGACGCACCCGAGGCTCGGCGCGAGGTGGCCGCCGTTCTGCGCCACCGTGCAGATGATCTCCCGTCGGATCTCCTCGGCGAGCTGGTAGAGCTCCCTGACGGAGAGGGATTTCAAATCGGCCGGACTGCTGATGCGCTGCAAAATTGGAACGTGCTCCTGATCCGACCCTGGATTCTGACTGCCTGATTCCGTCAACCTGTTACTCCTGTAGGAAAATGGTTAAAATGGGACGCAGATTTGCGCAGATCTACGCAGATCTTTCTTTCGTCACAATAGGACACGGATTCGCAACGATTCTCTTCGTCTCTGTTTCTGCCAGTTGCCAGCTGTCTGCTGCCCCGCCGGAGGCGGGCAAGCCTCTGTCTTCTGCCCTCTATCTCCCGCCTACTGTTTCCTCGCCACGATGTATCTCGCCAGGGCGCGGAGCGGCTCGGCCCGGTGGTCGAATTCAGCCAGGGCTTCCAGGGCCTTCGAGATCAACGCCCGGGCGTCCTTATCGGCCTGCTCCAGACCGACCGCCGCGGGATAGGTTGCCTTGCCCCTGGCAATATCAACGCCGGTTTTCTTTCCCAGCAACGCCGCGTCGCCCTGAATGTCAAGAAGGTCGTCCACGATCTGAAATGCAAGGCCGACGGCCCGGCCGTATCGACCGAGGCGTTCGACCTGGCCGCTGGAGCCGCCTCCGGCGAGGGCGCCCGCCTGCGTTGATGCCGCGATGAGTGCCGCGGTCTTCTTGCCGTGCATGTACCGTACCAGCGAGATATCCGCGGTCCGGTTCTGCCAGAGCATGTCCACGACCTGGCCTCCCACCATTCCTCGATGCCCGGCGGCAACACTGAGGAGCGCAACGAGTTGGACGACCCGGTCAGCCGGAAGGCTGTGGCAGTTGCCGAGAAGGGTAAAGGCCTCGGTGAGAAGCCCATCACCCGCGAGGATAGCGATGGCCTCCCCGAACACTTTGTGATTGGTGGGAATGCCTCGCCGCAGGTCGTCATCGTCCATGGCCGGCAGATCGTCGTGGATGAGGGAGTAGGTATGGATCATCTCGAGGGCGCAGGCCGCCGGTGTGGCATCCACCAGATCTCCGCCCACAGCCTCGGCCGCCGCCAGACAGAGGATGGGGCGGAGCCTCTTCCCGCCAGCGAAGAGACTGTAGCGCATGGCCTCGACGACCCTGGCATCCAGCCCGTCCTCGGCGGGGAGCGCAGCCTCCAGGGCCTCCTCCACCGCCAGGCGGCGGGCCTCCAGATAGGATCTCAGGTCGAACTCAGTCGCCATCGCCGTCCTCGCTGAACGGAGCGGGCTGGAGTGCGCCGCTCTCGTCACGAACGAGCATGGCGACCTTCTGCTCGGCCTCGTCCAGCTTCTTGCTGCAGAAGCGGGCGAGACGCACCCCTTCTTCGAAGCCCTGAAGGGCCTCCTCCAGGGGAACGTCCGTTTCCTCCATCCTGGCGAGGATCTTCTCCAGTTTCTGGAGCGCCTCCTCGAAACTCTCTTTTTTCTTGGCCATAGGCGTTCACCTGTTCAAGGGTGTTGGTCTCGGCAACCCATTTGCGGCATCACGTCTCCCCGCCTGTTGCCTTGAGGAGCGCAAGGGGATCCACCCGCGCACCCGCCAGGCGCACACCCCAGTGGAGGTGGGGGCCGCTGGCCCTCCCCGTCGCGCCTGCCAGGCCGATCACCGCCCCTCGCTCCACCCGCTCGCCCTTCTTCACCTTCACCTCCGAGAGGTGAAAATACATGGTGTACAGGCCGAAGCCGTGGTCGATGACGACCGCACGACCGTGAAAGAAGAAGTCCCCAACCAGGGCAATCCGGCCGCTGTTCGAGGCAAGCACCGGCTCGCCGACGGCGGCCCGCAGGTCGAGGCCGGTGTGCGGGCTTCGCTCCTCGCCGTTGATGACCCGATTCCGTCCGAAGGTCGAGAGCAGTGTTCCCGGGAGCGGCCGCAGGAATGGCTCCCGCCAGTAGCACTCAGGGCTTCGCTGTTCCCAGACGGCACTGAACCGCGCCTCCTCCTGCTTGACCCGCTTGAGGGTCTTCGCGTCCAGGGTCACCATCCGCTCCGGGAGCTGCAGGTGCTCGACGCCATAGTCCTTCGCCACCACCTGGACGGGCTCCTTCCAGAGGACCGGAGTCTGCCCCTTGGGTTGCAGGCGGACCTCGAGGGGATAGGTCCCCGGCGAGAGGCGGAGATCGATCCCGAGCAGGGCTCCCCATTCGCCGTTAGCAAGGGGAAAGAACCCCACGGGTTCTCCCTGCCAGGAACCCGCCACGGTACCGGCGGCAGGCACCCCCCGAACGAGAATGCGGGCCACCTCCCCCTGCGCCACAGGTCCCTGCGGGGGCAGGAGCTGAGGACCGCCTGTTGAACTGTCTCCCGCAACAGCAGGCGGTAACCCTATCATGCTCAGCACCAAAGCGGCGAGGAGAAAAAATGGTTGCATCCGAATTACCCCTCCCAGTTCAATGGGACGCAGATTCGCGCACATCAACGCAGACTTCTCTTGGGCTTCAATAGGACACGGAATTGCATAGATGGACACAGTTTCTTCTCGTGTACCCTATAACAAGTAACGATTCACGATCTTTTTGCCAGCTGTGCTCTGACACCTCTCCCTTTCTCCCCTCTCTAGCCTTTCTCGATTTTCTCGCATTTCTCGCCGCTGCGATGGGACACAGATTTTCTCGTACAACGACGGTCAACTGATGGGCCGTCAGGCCCTGCTGCCTTCTGCCTTCTGTCCTCTATCTCCTGCCTACTGCTTACTGCCTACCTCTGATCTCCGACTCTGCCTACTTCTGCCCTCTGTCCTCCTTGTCCGCCATAGTCCCGACGTGTCGGGACGAAGGCGGATGCCTCCTGCCGGCTGAGCAGGCCTACTCGTGGACGTCGGTCACCCGGCACTCCAGCGAACCCTCGTGCAGGCGGACGCCAAGGCGGTCATCCCGCTGAACCTGCCGTACCGACCGAACCACCCGACCCTCGGGCCAGCTGGTGGTGATGCTGTACCCTCTTGCCAGCACCGCAAGTGGGCTCAGGGTCTCCAACCGAACGGCGCCTCGTTCAAGATGTTGCCGACTGCGCTCGAGAAGCCGCCAGATGAGAAAATCAAGATTCGCCAGCCCTTGCCGGAGCGAGGCGCGGAGAACCGCCACCTTCCTGGCCGGGCTGAGAAGCATCAGGGTGTCTCGCAGCCGGAGCAGCCCCTGCCGATGAGTGTCGACCAACCGTCTGAGCGCCGCCTCCAGCCGTTGACTGCTCTCGTCCAGCCGCAGGCGCGCATCGGCGAGCCGCACCGCGGGATGGCGCAACCGGCGCTCCCTGCTCTCCAGGCGCTCCCTGGCGAGGCTCAGATTCTGACCCGTCCGTTTCTCGAGACGCCGCAACAACTCCGCCACCCGCGTCTTCAGGGACTCCTTGAGCTGCGCCACCAGCTCCGCCGCCGCCGAAGGCGTCGGCGCCCGCACATCGGCCACCAGATCCGCCAGGGTCACGTCGATCTCGTGACCCACGGCGGAGATTACCGGAATCCGAGATCGGTAGATGGCTCTCACCACCACCTCCTCGTTGAAAGACCAGAGGTCCTCCCACGAGCCGCCCCCACGGCCGACGATGAGCACATCCACCGGGAATTCCGCGTTGAAGGCCTTGATGCCGGCCGCGATCTCCTCGGCTGAACCTTCTCCCTGCACCCGCACGGGGTAGAGGTAGATCTCCAGGTTGCTGTAACGCCTCCTCGCCACCTGGATGATGTCGCGAATGGCCGCCCCGGTCGGCGAGGTAACGACTCCCAGCCTCTGGGTCAGAAAAGGCAGCGGTTTCTTGTGGGCCTCATCAAAGAGCCCTTCAGCGGCCAGCCTACCCTTGAGCTGTTCGTAGGCAAGTTGGAGCGCCCCCAGACCGCGGGGCTCCATGAAGTCCACCAGGAGCTGGTACTCACCCCGGGGCTCGTAGACGGTCACCCGGGCCTGGCAGAGAACACGGAGTCCCTCTTCGGGCCTAAACCGCAGCAGGCGCTGCTGGGTACGGAACATGACCGCCCGGATCTGGCTGGCGGCGTCTTTGAGGACGAAGTAGTAATGACCGGAGCCCGGCACCCGGAAGTTGGAGATCTCACCCTCCACCCAGACAAAGGGAAAGTGATCCTCCAGGAGCTGACGAATCCCCCGGGTGAGCTCGCTCACCGAGAACACCCGCCGCTCGCCGGCGGCATCTGGTGCCCAGGGGGTGGAGACCGAAAAATCCATAGAGGATCCACTTTCCCGGAGCAACCGCTCACTCGCGGTTGGCTTATCCCGAGTCTGTTACGTAGCATAATTCCCTGGCAAGATCAATGAAGGCGCGGCGCGGCGATAGGACGCAGATGAACACGGCCTACAGACACAGATGAAAAAATATAAAGATCAGTCGTTATGCGAAAAGAATCTGGGTGCATCTGTGCAAATCCGTGTCCTATTGTGATGAAAGAGAAATCTGCGGAGATCTGCGTAAATCTGCGTCCCATTGCCGCGGCGAGATGCCCGGCGCCTCACCTCCCCAGGACCTTCCAGCAGCGGACGAGATGGTCTCCGTTCGCCTGGTAGAGGGGAATCTCGGCGGCGCGACACCGATCCTCCACCAGGGGGCAGCGGTTCTGAAACTTGCAGCCGGGAGGCGGGTTGAAAGGGCTCGGCACATCACCTGCCAGAGGTTGCCAGATCCTCTTCACGGCGGGATCCGGCACGGGCATCGAGGCAAAGAGGGCATCCGAGTACGGGTTGAGGTGCTTGTCGTAAACCACCTCGCTCATGTACTCCACCACGTTGAGGTCATGGGAGATGAAGAGGTAGCTCAGGCCGAGGTCCCTCTGGAGGCCCCTGAGCAGGTTGAGGATCTGGGCCTGGATGGAGACATCGAGGGCGGACACCGGTTCGTCACAGATGATCAGCTCAGGCTCGACGCTGAGCGCCCGGGCGATACCGACCCGCTGCCTCTGCCCGCCGCTGAACTCGTGTGGGTAGCGATCCGCCGCCCAGGCCGGCATCCCGACCTTCTCGAGAAGCTCGGCCACCCGCCGGCGCCGCTGGTCCCGGTCCTTCAGGCCGATCGTCCTGAGGCCCTCCTCGATGGTGTGCCCCGCGGTCATGCGCGGGTTGAGAGACCCGTAAGGATCCTGGAAGATGATCTGCATCTTCCGCCGGTAGGGCTTCATCTCCTCGCGAGAGAGATGGGTGATGTCCCGGTCGCGGTAGAGAATGGTCCCTTCATTTGGCTCATCAAGCTTGAGGATGAGCCGGGCCAGGGTAGATTTTCCGCACCCACTCTCCCCCACCAGGCCTAAGGTCCGTGCGGCCGGGATCTTCAGGTCCACCCCGTCCACGGCCTTGATCCAGCCCATAACGCGCTGGAGGAAGCCACGGCGAACCGGAAAGTATCGCCTGAGCCCCTGGCCGCGCAGGATGATGTTGTTCGCGAGGGTCGTCATGAGCGTTGTGGGTTACTCGTGGTTCGTTGACAATGGCACGCAGATTTCTTTTTGGTCCGAATGGGACACAGATTTACACAGGTCTAGACAGATATCTCTTCTTCTTTCTTCCGTATAACATATGATGAATAACGTATAACCGTTGTTGCGCCAGCTGCCGCCTGCTCGCTGCCTGCTGCCCGCAGACTTCTGTCCCGTCGAAGGCGGCGACAAGGCCCTTATCCTTGATCCCTGACCCCTGATCCCTGATCCCTGACTCCGGCAGCCGTTCTCCTTCTCCGGAATATGGGGGGACACCGTGCCAGGTGATCGCCGCCGAAATCGCACATCTCCGGGAACTCTCGCCGGCAGGTCTCCTCTGCGTAGGGGCAGCGAGGATGGAAGGGGCAGCCCGGCGGTTTTCGCACCGGATCAGCAACCGCCCCCGGGATGGTGGCGAGCTCCTCTCCCTTCCGGGCCCGGCCGGGAAGGCAGGCGAGGAGCCCCATGGTGTAGGGATGACAGGGGTCGTGGAAGATCTGGGGCGCAGTTCCCACCTCCGCCACGATTCCGGCATACATCACGTACACCCGCTCGGCCATACCGGCGACCACGCTGAGGTTGTGAGTGATAAGCAGAATCGCCATATGCCGGCGTTCCTGGAGCTCCCGGAAGAGGTGGAGGATCTGCGCCTGAATGGTCACGTCGAGAGCCGTGGTCGGCTCGTCGGCGATGATCAGCTCGGGATTACAGGCAAGGGCCATGGCGATCATGACGCGCTGGCGCTGGCCGCCGCTCAGGTTATGGGGATAGTCGTGGAGCCGTTCGCCGGGCGAGGGAATACCCACGTCCCCGAGGAGGCTCATGATCCGCTCCCTGGCCTCGGCGGCTGCGAGCCCCTCGTGGATCGTGAGCACCTCCTCGATCTGATGGCCGATGGTGAAAACCGGGTTCAGCGAGGTCATGGGCTCCTGAAACACCATGGAGATGTGGCGGCCGCGGATCTTCTGAAGCTCCGCCTCGGAAAGCTCGAGAAGGTTCCGCCCCTTGAAGAAGATGCCGTTTCCGGCGGTGCGGGCCGGCGGTCTTGGCAAGAGCCCCAGGATGCTCAGGGCCGAGACGGTCTTCCCGCACCCGGACTCTCCCACCAGGCAGACCGTTTCTCCCCGTCTCACCTGGAAGCTCACGCCGTCAACCGCCCTGGCCACTCCGTCGTCCGTGTCGAAATGGATCTTGAGATCCTGGACGTCGAGAAGGGGCCCGGAATGACCCGGATCAGCAAGTGTTGGTGTTGTGGTGTCCATCGCAACCAGGAGATAGTAGTTGTACGTTATACGTTATTCGGTGCCCAAGCCGTCCTCAGGGGTCGGAGTTCAGGGGTCAGCCTCAGAACTCTCTTCTGGCTCCTGGATTCTGGCTGCTGACTCCTGGCTTCTTCCGTCTTGCCTCCAACGGCCGTACGCCTAATGCCTCTCCCTCAGCTTCGGGTTCAGGATATCCCGCAAGCCCTCCCCGAAAAGATTGAAGGAGAGCACCACGACGAGAATGGCGCACCCGGGAATATAGGTGAGCCAGGGCGCATCGAACAGGTAGTTCTTGCCGTCGGAGAGGATGTTTCCCCAGGTGGCGTGGGGTGGCGGCACCCCGAAGCCGAGGAAGCTCAGACCGGCCTCGGCCAGAATCGCCCCGGCAATGCCGATGGTGGCCGAGACCAGCACCGGGGCCATGGCGTTCGGCACCATGTGGCGAAAGATGATCCGGAGGTCCGAGACCCCGAGGGCAGTCGCCGCGGTGACGAAGTCCTGCTCGCGCAGGGAGAGGAACTCGGCCCTGACAAACCGGGCGGCTCCCATCCAGCTCGTGATCCCGATTACCACCATGATGTTATAGATGCTTGCGGGAAGGAGAGCAACCACGGTGAGGATGAGGAAGAAGCTCGGGAAACAGAGCATGATGTCGATAAGCCCGGTGATGAGCATGTCCACCGTGAGAATCTGGAGGCCGAGGAAGGAGGGAAGACCTCCCGGTCTCCGCCTTCGGAGCAGGACCAGGACTCCGGCTAGGGCGACGGCGACGACAACGCCGAGAACGCGAAGAGACCCCGGCAGGGTCCCGGCCGCCACCGCCGCACCCCCGAGGAGGAGCACCGCCAGCACCCCTGCCACCGTGATCGGGCCCCTGCCAAAGTATCCTGCCAACCCACCCAGCACGACGCCGATGACAACGGCGATTCCCACCGCCACAAAGCCGACGGTAAGAGACACCCATGCGCCCTGGAGCATGCGGGCGAACACATCCCGGCCGAGCTCGTCCGTTCCCAGCAGGTAGACGCCGCTCTTTGGGACCTCCTCCGGTCTGAGCGAATTGAGGTTCGCTCGGGACAGGGGCGGCCGGAGCTTCTCCTGGAGCCTGACGAGGTTCGGGTCGAGGGCGGGCGAGGTCCCTGTGGTGAGGAACATCCCGGCCACGGCCACGGCGAAGAAGAGGAGAAAGATCACCATCCCCGCCAGGGCCAGGCGGTTTCTCCGGAGGAGGATCCAGGACTCCTGGAGCCTCGCGCGCCGCGCCGGCACCGCCAGGGCCTCTGGAGTTCCGGTTATGTTTCGATCGGCATGTGACATCGGAGCGCCATTCCTTAACAATGGGACGCAGATCTACGCAGATTTCTCTTTAAACACACTAGGACAAAGACTTACACGGATGCACACGGATCGCTACTCTCCCGCTGCCGCGTCAGGGATCAGGGGCCAGGGACCAGGGATCGGCGAAAGACGTTCAAGTCGTCGATTGCCATGGGCATCCGGCCTGTAGCTTTGCGCTCGTCAGCCTCCGTCTTCCTGCTGCTGAATTCTGACTCCTGGATTCTGACTTCTCACCCCTCGCGCCTTACGCCTTGCACCTTGCGCCTCCTGCCTAGTGCCGCCCTATGCCGTTCCCGCCTTTCTCGCCTTATAGCTTAATCCTCGGATCCACCACCATGTACAGCAGGTCCGAAAGAAAGGTGCCGATGAGGACAAGCACCGCCGAGATGAAGTTCACCGAGATGATCACCGGATAGTCCCGGGCAAGGATCGACTCGTAGGCCATGCGTCCGATCCCGGGCCAGGAGAAGATGGACTCGATGATCACCGAGCCGCCGATGAGTCCCGGGAGCACGAGACCGAACATGGTGACAAAGGGAAGAAGGGCGTTGCGAAGGGCATGCTTGTAGTGCACCTGCTCCTCGGGGAGGCCCTTGGCCCTGGCCGTGCGGATGTAGTCCTGGTTCTCCACCTCGAGCATCTGGTTCCGGACGTAGCGGGAGAGCACCGCAATGCCTCCGGTCGCCCCGAGGATGGCGGGGATGACCATGTGCCAGACCC
>JAGFXI010000099.1 GCA_017861095.1 Deltaproteobacteria bacterium
AAAGGAAGGATCTTCCCGACGGCGATGGGCTTCTTCTCCTGTCCGTGTCCAAGTGTAAAGAGACCAACGACGAAGGCCATGCAGGTGACCACAAGTGCGGTCCTCCTCATCTCCCATCCTCCTTTCGGTGCCTGGCCCTGTGGTATTCCCCCTATGCCCGCGCGGGCGTGCACCGGGGTCATCGAATAAGGGTGACTCTAGCTTAGTTCTCAGGTTTCGGTCAATCGGCCCTGTCATAACCCCAGATCCTCGTTGATGAGCACCACCTTCACCCTGGCCTTGGGCCAGGATTTCTCCGTGATAGCCCAGGTGTTGCAGATCCGTTCCGGGCTTCCTCGCAGCGGGAGGTCTTGACGCACGGGGTCTTCCGGTCCAACCGCATGGCGTTGGCCGGCGCCACGTAGTTCTTGATTCGGTACATCGCCTCTTCCAGGTCGCCTACCACCTTGTTCCGCCCCACCAGCACAATGACGTGTTTGGGTCCGAAGGTCAGACCGCCGATCCGGTTCCCGATCATATCCAGGTTGACGAGCTGCCCGGTCTCGGTAACCGCGTTTGTCCCGGTGATGAAGAGATCTACCATGAGAGACTGGCGCCGCCGCTCCATTACCTCTTCCGCCGGAAGGCTCCGGTCGAAGGTGTCCACCACCTTCATGTCCTGACGGTTCTTGAGCGCCTCGTATACCCCCGTCGCGGTGATCGTCATGGAGCCGCCCCAGGAACAGCTCTTGGCCCCGGTCTTGGGAATGATTTCTTCCAGGACGATCTTCCTTGCCTCTTCCTTGCTCGCCGCCAGGAAAACCTCGAAGTTGTTCCCCTCAAGTGCCTCCTTCACCTCGCTGAGTCTGATCTGCCAGTAGTGTTCGATCGGCTTGTCCATGCCATCCCCTCCGTACCCTGTGTTCCTGTTGATTTTCGTGCGGTAGCCCTTGTGTCAGTGTTCCCTTTTCACAGAACCATGTCGGTGTCAAGCCTTTTGGTGGAATAGCGAGGGCCTGGTTTCGCAGGTCGGGAGGTGAAATACTTCTGCTTGCCACCTCCGTTGACAACCCCAAATGCTTTCGTTATATTTTAAGATATTGAAAGGTTAAGATAAACTTTCAAGGTTCCATCGGCCATTCACCGGGAAGGTGGTGAGGATCGTGAAGGCCAGCAAGAAGCGCTTTTTCGGAGGAGCCCCGTCGGCGCCCGACTCGACTATTCCGCGGCTGCGGAATCGGCGAAGCTCGTCGGCTCGTGGTCGCGGGGATGGAGTGCCGGACGAGTTGGCCGAGCTCAGGGCCCGCCCGGCGAAATCCATCCAGAACCGATATGTGGTCAACCTCGAGGACGGGAGGAAGTACCGGATGCTCACCTCCCGTACTCTGGCAAGGTTTGGACTCACACCGCGCGAGTACCGCGTGAAGTGGGGGCTGCCCCCTGGTCAGCCGCTTCTCGCCAAGTCCCTGCTTGTAACCCGCAGGAAGACGGCCCGGGAGTTGGGTCTCGGGGAGAGGCTGCGTGCGGCCCAGAGAAAAGGGGCTCCTTCAGGCCCGGTGGCCGGACGAGCCCATGAGAAGACCGGAAGACGGGCCCCCAAGAAAAGGCGCGGACGGGAGCGGTCGAACGAGATGGCCCGCCGGGAGCGGCCCGTCACTCGTTGAAAGATTGTATCCTGTATCCCGGGCATCTGCTCCCGAGCAGATCTGTTTCCTCCCCTCCCGAGAGCCAGGCTCCGTTGCAACCTACCTGCGGCAGCAGTAGCCTCCTCTGGCAGGTGCCTTTCCCACATCAGCTCCAAGGGCAGCCCGTAGCATAAGCTCTCACAGGCTCCTAGCATAGAAAACCGGCATAGGTCAAAAGCCGAATATGTCGGGGTCCTGCGGCTGTCCTTCTCGGTCCGGTCTTCCTCGCACTTCTTGGCTCATGGATTTTGCGTGCGCCGCCCCCCTTCACTTGCCAATGCTTCGCGGGCGGGTGTATTAGGTCCCTGTCGGACATTCTCAGGAGCTCCTATGGCACGGACAGCATATCGCTGGGCCCAGTGGGGGGATCTCAACGCCTTCTTCGGACTGATGCTCGACAATGTCACCAACCTGGTCATCCTGAGCGGCCTTTTGGTGGGGGGCTTCGGCTACCCAGTCGACAAGGTCTACACCCTTATGATCCCCGGCACCGCCCTTGGCGTTCTTATTGGTGACCTGATCTATACCTGGCTGGCCTTCAAACTGGCGCGAGAGTCCGGCAACTCGGACGTGACCGCCATGCCTCTCGGCCTCGACACCCCCTCTACCATCGGCATCACCATCGCGGTGCTTGGGCCGGTCTATGTGGAGACGAAGGACGCCACCCTCACCTGGCAGGTCGGGATGGCAACCTTGATGCTCATCGGAGTCATCAAGCTGGTCCTCTCTTTTTTCGGCGACTGGGTGAGACGTCGGGTGCCCCAGGCGGGCCTCCTGGGATCCTTGGCCGGGATCGGCATCGCCCTCCTCGCCTTTTTCCCCCTCATGAAGGTCTTTTCCGCACCCGTGGTGGGACTTGTCTCCCTCGGCATCATCCTGTACGCTCTCGTCGCGGGCCGGAGGCTGCCCTTTGGAATTCCGGGAGCCTTCCTGGCCGTCGCCGCTGGCTGCCTCATCTTCTATCTTACCGGTGCATTTCACCTCTTCGGGGCGCGCCTCGTAGTGCCGAAACTCGCCATCAACGCCGCGTTTCCCGTCCCTACTCTGGGGTTTCTCGCCGGCCTCGGCAAGGCCCTTGGCTTTCTCCCGATTGCCTTTCCCTTCGCCCTCCTCACCATCGTCGGCGGCATCAACGTAACCGAGAGCGCGCGGGTCGCCGGAGATCGTTACCAAACCCGCGACATTCTCCTCACCGAGGCGATTGCCACCATGGTTGCCGCCCTCTTTGGCGGAGTCGCACAATCCACTCCCTACATTGGGCATCCAGCCTACAAGGCCATGGGAGGTCGGGCGGCCTATACCCTGGCCACGGGCCTCTTCGTGGGTCTCGGCGGCGCCCTTGGGATCATCTCTTTCGTTGTTGAGGCGATCCCCGAAGCCGCCATCACGCCTATCCTCATGTTCGTCGGGATCGAGATCGTGTCTCAGGCCTTCGTGGAGACACCCAGCCGGCACGCCCCGGCGGTGGCGTTTGCCACGATTCCGGTCGTGGCCTACCTCGTACTCATCAACCTGGACGGCGTGATGGGTAAACTGGGGCCTGCGGTGAAGTTCCCAGAGACATTGGTCTCCGAACAGTTGATTCTCCGGGCTGCCGCGAACGGCTTCATCCTGACCGCCATGTTGTGGGGAGCCTTGCTTGCCGATCTCCTCGACGGAAAGCTTAGGAGGGCATCTCTCTATGGGTTCATCTGCGCCCTTTTCAGCCTTTTCGGGGTCATCCACTCCGTGAGTCCTGCTGGAGATGTATATCTGCCGTGGAATGTGGGGACTGCGCTCCCGTGGCAGATTGCCCTCGGCTACGGTGCCATGGCGGTCTTCTTCTCTGCCGTATCCCGGGAAGGCCGTTCCCGATAGCGGGTAGTTTTTAATCGGCAGTGTGCGAATGAGGAACTTTTCTCGCTGAGACGATCAGTGGGTGGTCAGGAGTGCTTACGTTTCAGCATCTCCAGCCACCTGTCCCGATAAAAGTAGGCGAGGATCAAGATGATTGCGACAATCCCGAGAATGATCAAGAGGGGAACTCTCTGGTTGTTGCGAACGAAGCTCCCGATCACGGAGAGCAGGACCGTGCCGAAAAGCCTGCCGAATGTGGAAATGAGAATGAATTCCCACCAGCCCATGTGACTGAGACCCATGAGGTAGCAGAGGAAATCCTTGGGGAAACCGGGTATGAGGAAGAGGACGAAGGATATCATGGCTCCCTGATGGGTCATGAAGTGATCATACTGCTTGATCTTCTCCGGTTTCAGGGCTTTCTCCACGAAAGGGAGCCCGTAGATGCGCGCGAGCCCAAAGGCGAGGCACGAACCCAGGACGAGACCGATGGTGGAATAGACGGTTCCCAGGATCGAGCCGTAGAGGTACCCACCGATGATGCCGGTTACGTCTCCGGGAATCGGGGGAACCACCACCTGGAGAATCTGGAGGACGAGAAAGATGAGAATAGAGTATTCGCCGAAGGACCGAACAAATTTGAGGGCGTTCTGCTTGTTGATGAAGACCCTGTAAAGGTTATGCTCGACGAAGAAATAGGTCAGTCCGATCGCCACGACAACAAGGGCAACCGAGAGGATGATCTTTGCTGCCGATCGCTTTTGCATCAGCGAGGTACCCGCTACCCGTCTTCCCTGTGAGTCGACCCATCCGCCCGTGAGCAACCACAGGCCTTTGACCGTCGCGATCCCCGCCTTCGGTCCCGCCCTGCCTGCAAGAAGGCGCCATTTCGCGGTGGAATTGACTTTTTCTATAACGATGCCTGAGACCGGCGGCAACTGGCAAGGCCCCGGAGACCTTAACGTTCAGCGACAGTTGTGCAAGGATGATGCCCCAAGCGCAACATTCAACGGGTCTCCCCGTTGACGCGCAAGCCCACGGCGACAGAGTTCCTTCAGTTCTCCCCGGCACCGACCCTTTCCGTTTCCACAGTACTCCGCTAGAGCTCGACCTGCACGCCCAACTCCACAACTCGTCCGGGAGGCAGACCGAAATAGGTTGTCGGCGTGGGGGTGTTCCTGGACATCAAGGCGAAGAGGGTTTTCCGCCAGTGGCGCATCTTGGATTTCCCCGTGGTGAGGAGGGTCTCCCTGCCCAGGTAGTAGCTCGTCATTTCCGGGATGATCTTGAGGCCGAGCCCCTCGGCGCCGCGCATGATGACGTGGACGTTCGGGGTTTCCATGAAGCCGTAATGGGCGATCAGGCGGTAGAAGCCGTGGCCCATGGGCTCCAGCTGCAACCGTTCCTCCGGAGGCACCGTGGGGACGCCGACGGCGACGATGGATAGGAGCACCACCTGTTCGTGGAACACCCGGTTGTGCTTGTAGTGGTGGAGGAGCACCGGTGGTATGCCGACTGGAGAGATTGTCATGAACACTGCGGTTCCGGGCACGCGCACGGGGCCGGTTCTCGCAATATCCTCCATGAACGCCTCCGCAGGCAGCCTTGCACTCACAATCCGTTCGTGAAGCATGCGGCGCCCGTCCTTCCACGTCGCCATGGCAATGGCAAGGCTTGTGGCGACCGCCAAGGTGAACCAGCCGCCATCAACTACCTTGAGGAGGTTGGCGCCGAAGTACGTAAGGTCGAAGGCGAGAAAGACGCCCACGAGGAGCACGGCGCGCCATAGCGACCAGCGCCAGATCTTCCATACCACAAAGAAGTAGATGATCGAGGTGATCGCCATGGCGGCCGTGACCGCGATCCCATAAGCACCGGCAAGCCCGCTCGACCCCCGGAATGCGAGGACGAGACCGATGCAGGCCACCATGAGGAAGTGATTCACTTCGGGGACATAGATCTGGCCGCGGGTCTTGGCGGAGGTGTGGACAATGCGCAGACGAGGACAGTAGCCGAGCTGGATCGCCTGCTGCGTCAAGGAGAATACTCCGGAGATCATGGCCTGAGAAGCGATGATCGAGGCCATCGTCGAGAGCGCCACCATGGGGTAGAGAAAAGCTCTCGGCACGAGTCCGTAGAAGGGGTTGACGGCCAGGCCCGGGGTTTCCATGAGGGCCGCCCCCTGGCCAAAGTAGTTGCAAAGGAGCGCTGGGAACACAAAGGTCATCCAGGAAATCTGGATCGGCTTGCGGCCGAAATGGCCCAGGTCGGCATAGAGGGCCTCACCACCAGTGATGCAAAGTACCACCGAGGCCAGCACCACGAGGCCATGGAACCGGTGACTGGCAAAGAACTCGACGCAGTAGAACGGGTTGAGCGCCGAGAGGATACGAGGATACCGCATGATGGCGCCGATTCCGAGCCCCGCAATCGTCGTGAACCAGAGAAGCATGATGGGCCCGAACAGATTGCCGATGTCGGCAGTACCCCGCCGCTGAAAGAGGAAGAGGAGGAAGAGGACCCCACACGTGAGTGGCACCACGGCGGGCTGGAGCGCCTCGGTGGCCACGCTCAGTCCTTCCATGGCGGAAAGTACGGTTATGGCGGGAGTAATGATCCCGTCCCCGTAAAGCAAGGCCGATCCGAAGATAGCTGCAACCACGACGGTGGAACGAGCCCGGGGTGAGATCGTGTTCGGCTTGGAAGTGATGAGCGCGAGGAGGGCAAAGATTCCTCCCTCGCCGTCGTTGTCGGCTCTGAGGATAAAACCCACGTACTTGATGGTCACCACAACGGTGAGCGACCAGAACACGAGGGAGACGACGCCGAGGATGTTCTCTTCCGACACCGGTATGGCATGGAGACCATGAAAACACTCTTTGATCGCGTAGAGAGGACTGGTCCCAATGTCGCCGTAAACAACCCCAAGAGCTCCCAAGGCAAGAGCGAGCATACTGGCCCGATGGGCCGAGAGCTCTTGAGACTGTACGGTGTTTGTGGCTTCCATGGCTACTTCAATGAGCGCCATTCTTAGCGTTCAGACAAGAATGCGCCTAAACGTCTGCTTCCCAAGCCCTTTAGCCGAATAGCATCGTCAGGGCTCAGGGCCACCCGAATCTGCTTGCTCTTAAGGGCGGCCGGGGTATACCGGCCAAGATTCCTTCAACCGGGGCGCGTGACTGACAAGGGACAGGTAGGGGTGAAAGCTTGGTCCTCGAAGTCGGAGTGAAAGTACGGCCGCTGAAGGGTGCGCGATTTCCGCCCAGATAACGACGCCTGTGGAACATACGTGACCTCCCGAAGCTTGCCACCGGAGGATTGACCTCTGGGTAACTCCGGTTAGGTCCTTCCCCCCGACGCCTACGAGGTTAGCTGACGGGCTCAGGCCGAAGAGGTTGCCCTACACCGCACGCGGTGATACGCCCCAGAAGTGGGTCCCCCGTTCCCGTCGGCGATCTGAAGCCGGGATGATAAAGGAATCGGAATGAAAGGTCAAGAACGTGTGGGGTTCGCGATTCGGTCCTACACAGGCCGGTCTCGTACCTCTTCAAGCATAAGTCTACTAGTATCTAGTTGCACTGTTTAGCGCTATATGGTACAGTGGGTTGCATGAGCAGACAAGCAACCCAAATCAAGCCTACGGATGAGGAGCGGCGGACCCT
>JAGFXI010000100.1 GCA_017861095.1 Deltaproteobacteria bacterium
CGAAGAAAAATGGACTGTTCCTTCTGCCCCTATTCTCGCAAGTCTTGCCGAAAGCTTATACAAAACGGAAGGCTCTGTAAAGAGGTTTCTTACCTACTTCCACCGCTTAGCAAACGTGCCTTGGCGTTTTTCAAAGAATTGAGGCTCTCTGGAGCCAATCCCAGGGAATCTTCGCAACGTAAGGACCGGATCCTATTCTGTTGTATCTCTTTCGCCAACCTGGCAGTCTCGCCCGAAGGCGGGACGGTGAATCAGCTCGCTGGAGCGTTTTCAATCGACATTCAAATATCGACAGGGGCGGGGGATGAGGCTCAGGGATACTGAACGGCTACGTAGCCCACAAGAATTCCCCGTGAGCCGGGAGCGAGGGGGCAGGGCACCTCCAGTTGCCCTCGTTTGTCTTGTCCTACTCCGGGTAGCAAAATCCGAGAGGAATGACCTTGCGGGCAGACGTCCACACCATCCGTCCACACCATCACGTTACTCGATAGCGAAATAATCCTGGCCAATCTCGGCTAACTGTGGCATGAGGTTTGCGAAATGAGCCATGAAACGCGGGAGGCTGCTCGTGAAACACCCAGCAACAATGAAAGCCTTGGTCCTTTGCGCGGGGAAGGGTACACGGTTGAGGCCCATAACTCACACAGGGGCGAAACATCTCCTCCCTATCGCCAACAAGCCGATCCTCTTCTATGTTCTTGATAACATTGTCGATATAGGTATACGAGAGATCGGGTTGGTTATCTCTCCCGACACGGGTGATGCCATTAGACATGCAGTGGGTGATGGAGCACGGTGGAACGCTTCCGTATCATACATTATTCAGGAGCGCCCGCGGGGTCTCGGGGACGCTGTCAAGGCCGCAACAGATTTTCTCGCAGATTCGCCCTTTCTCATGTACTTAGGCGACAACCTGATAGGGACGGGGCTTAGGGGTTTTTGCGAGAAGTTTGTTCAAAGCGACGCAGACGCGCAGATTCTGATCAAGCCGGTCGACAATCCTTCAAGCTTTGGGATTGCGACTCTGGACGAGACCGGCCGGGTGATCGCCCTGGAGGAAAAACCGAAAAATCCGCAATCAAACCAGGCGATTGTGGGCGTCTACTTGTTCTCGCCGGAGATTCACAGGTCCATCGCGGGGATCAAACCCTCCTGGCGCGGCGAGTACGAGATAACAGATGCCATCCAGGATCTGCTGAACCGGGAACGCAGGGTTCTAGGTGACGTGATCGAGGAGTGGTGGCTCGACACCGGGAAAAAAGACGATCTCCTCCAAGCCAACGCGGTGGTGCTCGACGAGTGGATCGAGCGCAAAGTCCAGGGCGCCGTGGATCCGGCAAGCTCTGTTCTGGGTCGAGTGGTCGTGCCGGAGAGTGCGAGGGTGATCAACAGCAGACTCAGGGGGCCGGCAGTTCTCGGCGAGGGTGTGTTGATCGAGAACTCTTTTGTCGGGCCTTTCACCAGTATCGGAGACCACAGCAGGATATGCGACTCTGCAGTGGAGCACTGCGTTATCTTGGAAAGATGCCAGATAGTCAACTTGGAGAGACTCGAAGACAGCCTCTTGGGCAAGAACTCGAAAGTGATAAGAAACAACCGGAACCCTCATGGCGGCTTGAGGCTCATGGTAGGAGATGACTCGGTGGTGGAGATATGATTGGCTCTTGCCGTTCTCAGTTGTGCTGCACGCCTCAGGCAGAGCTTTCGTATGGCTCGGCATCCCGCGCTTCGCCGTCCCGCCCGGCCTTGCGTGCTGTGGCTTCCCGGCATGACTGGCGCCGTCCCTCCATATCGAATACGCAGGCGACTTTATCGCAATCGGCCAGGGCTTCGTTGAGCCCGTCCTCGATGTAGTGAGGGCCGGAGAATTTATGCCATCTGCCGTTCGAGTGGTCGAATCTGTATTTCTGGGAATACAATCTTCTGTGAATCCAAGCCGCCCCCACCTCGTTTTCTCTGAGGGTCTGGATGATTTCTGTGCTTGAGAAGCTCTCATACGTTTCGGTCAGCCCGGGACCGGCATTCGACGGGATGTGGTACTCGTCGGTCGCCTGGCCCGTTGCCGGCTGCTCCCCCTGCTCGGCGGCGACTCGCTCCTCAATGAGTTTGTGAATGTCTGTATGCTCGTCTACCACGCTGTCCACCCTGCGAGTGTCACATTAGGCTTGAGGGTCCACATGCTTTGACTGTTTGAAGTCGTTCAGATCCGCCTCTGCACCCATCCCGTGTTGCGGTGTTCTCGTGTTTCCCTCTCGCTGGCGCGCCCCTCATTCCTTACCTCTCATCCCGTCAGTCCTCAGTGATAGCGCGAGCAGGCGGGCGATTATGACAGACCTGCCGTCCCCCCTACCGCCAGTCCCGGAGATGCAAGCCGCATTATGGCGTGTGATCCTGGATGCTAATCAGTTGTCTCCTTGGCCCCGCCATTGATAATTCTTTCGACCAATGCCCCGGAAACGTTGGCCGCCCGTGGCGATGCCTCATCTCGAAGGTGGGCATAGCGCTGGGTCATTATAGGGCTTTTGTGCGTCAGCAAGCGCTTGAGAATGAAAGGGTCAACCTCGCCGGAGCTTACCAACATGCTGGCGTATGTGTGGCGCAGGCCGTGCAACGGCCGGAACCCGTCGGGAGTGCGGCGGCCTCATGGATTTTTCTCAGGGACTTATTCAGGTTCACACGTTTTCTTCCGTCGCGACCAAGGAAAACGTAGGGCGACCCTTCCACCTTCGGGTGTGTCGAAAGCAGCACTCTTAAGGGCTCACTGATTGGGATCACCTCACCCCGCCCACCCTTCGGGTTTCTGATGGTGACGAATGCTCATTCCCCACACAAAAACATTGAATTGGAGTAACAGTTGGTATGTCAAGAATTACAGTTGCGGCAGTAAGTCGTTTTGATTTCTTGATTCTGAGTATGTTGTGGTAAAAGGCGGGAAAATCCAAGAATTGGTGTATCCTTGGTCTTCGGAACCAAAGGTCCCGGGTTCGATCCTCAGGTCGCCCTCCAGCGGCTTAACAAGGGCGGTTAGGACAGCGTTCCTACCCCCTTTTCTGTTTCTTCGGCCGCCTCGTCCTCACCTGCCAGCCCCAGTTTGGCAAGACGATAGCGGAAGGAGCGGAAGGTGATCCCAAGCAGTTCGGCAGCTTTCTGCTTGGCCCCTCGCGTCCTGGCCAGGGCCTGCTGCAAGAGGTCCTTCTCCAGTTGACTCAGCACCTGATCCAAGTTGAGCCCTTCCGGGGGAAGGGTCACGGGTGCCTGGAGCGAATCCGTTCGGACCTGGGACTGCTTGAAGCTGGACAAGGTAAGGCTGTCCGGGAGAACGATGTTGGACGCCTCGAGGGCGACGCTCCGCTCGATGATGTTCTCCAGCTCCCTCACATTTCCAGGGAAATTGTAATTCTTGAGGATGTCGAGGGCGAAGGCGGAAATCTTCTTGATGTCCTTGTTCATCTGCTGGCCGTACTTATCGAGAAAATGCTGGGCGAGGAGCGGGATGTCCTCAGGCCTTTCCCTGAGGGGCGGCACGTGGATGTGGATAACGTTCAGCCGGTAGTAGAGGTCCTCACGGAAGCGTCCTTCCATGACGCCCTGTTCCAGGTCTCGGTTGGTGGCACTGATGATCCTCACATCCACGCTGATCTCCTCCGTGCCCCCCACCATTTTGAACTTCTTCTCCTGGACGGCCCGCAACAGCTTCACTTGGAGGGCCGGGGTGAGTTCGGCGATTTCATCGAGGAAGAGCGTTCCCTGATGGGCCACTTCGAAGAGTCCGCTCCGGGTTGCGGTGGCCCCAGTGAAGGAGCCTTTCTTATGGCCGAAGAGCTCGCTCTCCATGAGGGTCTCCGGCACGCTCCCGCAGTTCACCGTGACGAAGGGTTTGTTGTGCCGCGGGCTCATCTGGTGAATCGCCTTGGCAACCAGTTCCTTGCCGGTGCCAGACTCACCGGTGATGAGAACGTTGCTTGTGGCTGCGGCCATCCTCGGAATGAGATCAAAGATCTTCCGCAGCTCCTGGCTGTTCCCGACGATCCCCTGGAACTCGGGTATGCCGACGGGCTCTTCCTCGGCCCGATCCTTCACTGCACGGTGCTGAGCCGCAGCGAGGGCATCCCGGATGACGGTCTTCATCTCGCCGACTTTGAACGGTTTCGGCAGATAGTCGTATGCGCCCCATTTCATGGCCTCGACCGCGGTCGAGGTGCTGGCGTAGGCCGAGATCATGATCGCCACCGCCTGGGGATTCAACTCCTTGCAACGCTTCAGGACCTCCAGCCCGTCGACCTGCTTCATCCGGATGTCGGTGATGAGGAGATCGTAGCTATTCTTCTCCAAAAGGTCGATGGCCTCTCTTCCGCCGGCGGCGGTGGTCACCTGATAGCCTTCCTTGCTCAGGATAATCTCAAGGAACTCCCTCATGCTCTGTTCGTCATCGACGACGAGAATGTGAGCCATCGCCTTTGTCTCCCGTAGTTGGCTCAAGTGTCGGGGGGGTGTCGGAGAATCTGAGCCGCCTTATTCTGAAAATCTTTAGCACGGTGCATGCCAAGAAATAAAGGAAGGAGTCTCTCAACCCAGAGAGGGGATGGAGTGTAGCGCGAAGCGGTGAGGGCTGCCATGGAGACGGCCCTCCTTGGTCGGCGCGAAAAAGGATCTGGCGAGAGCCTATCACGCCGCGACTCTACCCGATTTGCCCGAGCATGGCAAGAGAGACATTATCCGGCGGCGGGGTCAGTTAACGTTTCACTTGCCTCTGTTCTCCTTTTTGTGGTAGCTCGATGCGTCGGTTGAAACGACAAGGCCGTTGAAAAACTTCATTAGGCGTCCCTGGCTCGAACAAAGACTGGCTGATTGGCGGCTGCGGCAGGGAGATCTGTTCGGCAAGGGCGCCACTCTTGGGCGTGGTCGCAGGATTGATAGTATCGGGTGATGTCCGGCGCGATAACTTTAGGCACTTGTTTGGCGTTTTAGGTACTTCGCTCCTGAGGCCTTCCCGGAACGTAATGATGAGAGTTTTCCAACCACCCGCTAGGGGTAGGAAGGGGGGTGATTTTGGCTTGCTACCTCAGTGCCTGTCGCGTTACACTTCCTGTGGCAATGATCAGCAAGATAAGGAGTAGCCATGGGCACCATAATCAAGCTTGAGCCCCCGACTCTCACCGAAAACGCACTCGTGGTTCTCAAGAAGAGGTACCTGAAAAAGAACGAGCAGGGCGAGGTCGTCGAGGCTCCGGAGGACATGTTTCGGCGGGTTGCTTATTCGGTGGCCGAGGCCGACCGGTTGTACGACCCCAAGACGGATATCGATACGGTGGCGGCGACGTTTTACGGGTTGATGACCAGGCTGGAGTTCGTTCCTAATTCGCCCACCCTGATGAACGCCGGAAGAGAACTGGGACAGCTATCGGCATGCTTCGTCCTCCCCGTGGAGGATTCCATCGAAAGCATCTTTGAGGCCATCAAGCACACGGCCATTATCCACAAGAGCGGTGGCGGAACCGGTTTCTCTTTTTCCCGGGTTAGGCCGGAGAATGACAAGGTTCTCTCGACCCAGGGAGTGTCGAGCGGTCCCATCAGCTTCATGACCGTCTTCGACGTGGCTACCGAGACGATCAAGCAGGGGGGCACCCGCCGCGGCGCTAACATGGGCATCCTTCGGATCGATCACCCGGATATCGAGAAGTTCATCACCGCCAAGACCGATAATGATAAGCTGAATAACTTCAACATCTCGGTGGCGGTGACCGACAAGTTCATGACCGCAGTGGCGGAGGAGGGAGACTACGACCTCGTCAATCCTCGTACGTGGGAGACCTCCAAGCGTCTAGCCGCCAGAGAGATTTTCGACCGGATCGTCGAGGCCGCATGGAAGAACGGCGAGCCGGGAGTTATTTTCCTCGATACCATCAATCGGGACAATCCTACCCCCCATGTGGGCGCCATCGAGTCAACCAATCCGTGCGGGGAGCAGCCGCTCCTTCCTTACGAGTCCTGCAACCTGGGCTCCATCAACCTCCTCAAGGTGGTGAAGGACGGAGAGATCGACTACGGCAAGCTGCGTGAGATCGTCTGGATGACTGTTCATTTCCTGGACAATGTCATCGACGTGAACCGCTACCCTCTCCCGGAAATCGAGGAGATGACCAAGGCGAACCGGAAGATCGGCCTTGGGGTCATGGGGTTCGCCGACATGCTCATAGCCCTCGGGATTCCCTACAACTCCGAAGAGGCGATAGAAGTCGCCCACAGGGTCATGAGCTATATTCAGAAGGAATCCAAGGCTGCCTCAGCTGACATCGCCGAGAAGCGGGGAAACTTCCCCAACTACCGCGGCTCGATCTACGACCGGCCGAGCACCCCCACCCTGAGGAACGCGACGACCACTACCATCGCTCCCACCGGGACAATTAGCATCATCGCCGGTGTTTCGAGCGGTATCGAACCCATCTTTGCGGTATCCTTTGTGCGGAAGGTACTTGACGGCCAGGAGCTGGTAGAGGTCCACCCCCTCTTTCGCAGGGCGGCCCAGGAGGGCGGGTTCTCCGGTGAGGAGCTGTTCAAGGAAATCGCCAAGAAGGGCTCCATCCAGGAGATCGATGGCATACCAGAGCGGGTGAAGCGGCTTTTCGTCTGCGCCCATGACATCAATCCTGAGTGGCACATTCGCATCCAGGCGGCTTTTCAAGCCCACACGGATAACGCAGTTAGCAAGACAATCAACTTCGCCAACTCCGCCACCAAGGAGGACGTCCGGAAGGCGTATCTCCTAGCCTACCGCTCGGGATGCAAGGGCCTCACCATCTACCGCGACGGTAGTCGCGACAAGCAGGTCCTCAATATTCAGCGCAAGTCCGAGCCCCAGCAGGTGGCGCCGCGGCCCAGGCCGGAGCGGACCTACGGGGTCACCCAGCGGAGCAGCACCGGCTGCGGCAAGATCTACGTCACCATCAACCGGGACGAACTGGGCATCTGCGAGGTCTTCGCCCAGATGGGGAAGGGGGGCGGCTGCGCCAACTCCCAGATCGAGGCGACCGGTCGGCTTATCTCGCTGGCGCTGCGCTCCGGCGTGAAGGTGGAATCCATC
>JAGFXI010000009.1 GCA_017861095.1 Deltaproteobacteria bacterium
CTGGATCTTGCCGACATCGCACCGTACGAGCAGGTCAAAGTGTACAACGTCACCAACGGCGAGCGTTTCGACACCTATGCCATCGCCGCACCGGAAGGGTCCGGAGAAATCTGCCTCAACGGCGCCGCAGCTCGGAAAGGACAGCGAGGGGATCTCCTCATCATCGCAACTTATGCCCTCCTGGATGAGGTGGAGGTGAGGCGACACCAGCCACGGGTCGTTCTGGTCGACGGGAAGAACCGAACGAAATAGCCGGCAGGGGACAGAGTGACCTGCGGTCCGTTGGGGGATTGAGGTGGGGGCAGAGTGTGGTCCTTACGCCCGTTGGCGGATCGCTTCGCTCCGCTGCGGTTAGGGCGGACTCCCTGACAAGATCGGTGTCATAGATGCCTAGACGGTTCCTGAAGACGCTTAAAGTTCGAGTGCGCGGGTACTTCTTTGCCGGCCTTCTGATCATTCTGCCTCTCGGCATCACCGTCTACGTGATCACGGCCATTCTCAAGGTGATGGATCACGTGCTCGACATCATCCCGCCGCCGCTGCACCCCCAGACCTATCTCCCCTTCCCGGTTCCCGGTCTCGGACTCATCCTGAGTCTGCTGCTGGTTGTTCTCACCGGCATGCTGGCGAAGAACTACATGGGCCGGCGGGTGGTGGACTTCGGCGAGCATCTCCTCTCGAAGATCCCCCTGGTTCGACCGATCTACAGTGCGATTAAACAGATCACCGAGGCTATGTTTGGGGAGACTCAGGCCGCGTTCAAGCGCGTGGTTCTCGTGGAATTCCCGAAGCAGGGTATCTATGCGCTCGGCTTCGTGACCGGGACGGCCGCGGCGGAGATCGAGGAGAGGACGGCGAGGAACCTTGTCAGCATCTTTCTCCCTACCACCCCGAACCCCACCTCCGGGTTCTACCTCCTGGTGCCGGAGAAAGAGACCGTCGCCCTGAGCATAAGTGTGGAGGACGCCTTTAAGCTCCTCATTTCCGCTGGCATCGCCGCTCCCGGGGATAATCACTCCCACCTCCCGCCCGGAGTGGAGCCGCCGAACGGCCGGCTCATGCAACCGGTACTGCGAGAGGGAGATGGGAGCAGGTCATAGCCGAGGGTCGGATGCCCGGCCCATCGTGCGCAAGGTCAAGAAAGGAGGACACAGTGCCTGTGGAATCTGAAGTCAAGGACCTGGCCCTGGCTGAGAGAGGGCGTAACCGGGTGGAGTGGGCGGCCCAAAGCATGCCCGTTCTCAACGCCATCGCTAAGCGATTCCAACGAGAGAAACCCCTGGCGGGGATACGTCTCGCCGCCTGCCTCCATGTGACGACCGAGACGGCGCGTCTCGTCCAGACCCTGAAAGCGGGGGGAGCCACGGTGCGCCTCTGCGCCTCCAACCCCCTCAGCACCCAGGACGACGTGGCCGCCTTTCTCGCAGGCGAGGAGGGCGTGCCGGTGTTCGCCATCAGGGGAGAGGACCGGGACACGTACTATCGCCACATCCATCAGGCGCTGGCCATGCGACCACATATCACCATGGATGACGGTGCCGACCTTGTGAGCACCATTCACTCGGAGCGGCGGGAGCTCCAGGAGGAGATTATCGCCGGCACCGAGGAAACCACAACCGGCGTGATCCGCCTGCGAAGCATGGCGAAGGATGGGGTGCTCGCATACCCCATCATCGCCGTAAACGACGCCAAGACCAAACACCTCTTCGACAACCGCTACGGCACAGGGCAGAGCACCGTGGACGGTATCGTCCGGGCCACGAATCGCCTCCTGGCAGGTTCGACCTTCGTGGTGTCGGGCTACGGTTGGTGCGGCCGAGGAGTGGCCATGCGGGCCCGGGGAATGGGAGCGAATGTGGTGATCACCGAGGTTGAGCCGCTCCGGGCCCTGGAGGCGGTCATGGATGGCTACCAAATCATGCCCATGCTCCAGGCGGCCAAGATCGGCGATCTCTTCTGCACGGTGACCGGAGACATTCGCGTCATACGGCGGGAACACTTTGCCGTGATGAAGGATGGCGCCATTCTCTGTAACTCCGGCCATTTTAACGTGGAAATCGATCTGGAGGCCCTTGCCGGGATGGCCAGGGAGAGGCGCGATATCCGCGATAACGTGCAGGTCTATACTCTGCCGGACGGTCGGCGGCTGAACGTGTTGGCCGAGGGCAGACTTGTCAACCTCGCCGCGGCCGAGGGGCACCCCCCTAGCGTCATGGACATGAGCTTTGCTAACCAGGCGCTGAGCGCGGCCTATCTGGCGAAAAACGGTGCCAAGCTGAAGAAGCAGGTCTACGAGGTGCCCGAGGAAATCGACCGAGAGGTGGCCGCTCTCAAACTCAGGGCTATGGCGATCGAGATCGACGAGCTGCTTCCGGACCAGAAGAGATACCTGTCTTCCTGGGATATGGGCACGTGATGGCGCGGGTAGAGGGACCTTGGGTCCGGCGGAGGTCTGAGGCCTGAGCAACTGTGTTGACTGTCAAGTGGTTTGTTCGCAACGAGGTTGCCATGGGGTTGTGGCAGAGAACCAGAGGACAGAGGGCGGAGGACAAGGGACAGTTGACAGCCTGCAGCCAGCAGGAGGAGGGATTCGCGTAAAACCTATCCCGGATAACTCTGCTCCCCGAGGGAGCAGGCGGCAGATGAAAGGTGGGCACTGCCCACCGTCATCGGACATACCGGGCCGTGCCAAGAAGAAAACATTGAAATCGGGTGGTACTGAGTCTCACGTGGCGGGACAAAAAAGGTTCGCCTCCCCCGCGCGGGCGGAGGCGATGTTGCACGCTATTCTTCCTCAACTCTTGCTCGTGAGTCGCTCTCAGCGGGAACGGCGAGTGCGTGCCTTGTTTCCCTTGGAGCCGACCGGCGCTGCCAAGGCCCCATAGGGGCGGAAGAGGGAGAGGGTCTGACCGACGACTCCTTCCACCTTCTGATGCAGCCGGTGGAATGCACCCTCGAGCCGGAAGCCCCCGCCGGCCTCACCGGGAGAGCCCGAGGAGCCCCTACCTCCGGCGAGCCACTTGGCGAAGAATGATCTCTGCTGAGCTTCGGCCCCCTCGCGCTTCTCTGTCTCCCGCCACTTCTCGACGGAAGACGCCAGGAACGCCCGATCGTCCTCAGAAAGTCCCTGGAAGAGGAGGCCGACCGCCTTTTGGGGTATGCGGCTCATGGCAGGGTGGAAAGTCTCAATCCACATGACCTGGCCGCGGAGCCGGATCACCTGACCAGGTGCCCTAAGCGTGACGGGAACGATTTCGCCACGGGTGAAAGGATGCAGGCTTACGATGGTGGCGCCGCTGACGCTCACGTTCCGGGTCCGGCCCTGGATGGAGCCTATGGACGTTTCCGCCGCGACAGGCCATCTGATTCTTGCTCTGAAGTCACCACGACGCTTGACGTTTTTTCGATCCCGCCGGAGATCCATACCGGTGGCGTCGTAGTGCCTCCAGAACATGAGCGTCAAACACAAGATCAAGAGCGGTGCTACATATCCTAATACATTGGATACGGCAGCCACGTCTCTCCTCCTTTCCTGGAAGGCACAAACACGATCACTCCGCTTCCCGAATGAAAGAGCCGTGCCAACTCGGCAAAGATCCCGCGTTTCACTCGTAGTTTCCATGACATATTATACCGAACATCTCGACGAACGTCGAGCTGACGGGCACCGCGGTTTCTCTTAATTGTGGAAATCATTTCCCTTCCCAAGGCATAATAGGTAACAGGTCGCGGCAAAGATAATTCTGCCCTGGCGCTTCCGCAAGGCCGGGAGCGGTTGGGATGCCATCTCGCCCTCGGCGCCAAGGTGATCCTAAACGCGCCAGCGGCTTGAAATCCCTTGCAAGGGCGGCGGCATTCAGGATAAACTAAACTTTTTTCGAGGCGCCTCCGGTTCAGGCGGAGGGGGAGCCGTCGGCTCTCGTCTCGCGGCTGACCTGCTAATTGGTCGTTGAGCTCGGAGTGTGCGGGACCAGGTTGCGGGCGGTAAACTGAATTCCGTCAAGCCTTAGGGGCCGACGGTGTGGGCCCGGACGGGCCGGAGGAAAACGGAGCGGAGTAACAGTAGCGGAGACGATGCCGGAGTGGTGAAACTGGTAGACGCGCTGGACTCAAAATCCAGTGACCCTTGTGGTCATGGGGGTTCGACTCCCCCCTCCGGCACCACCAACCCCGAGGGCCCTGCCGCCTAAAATTGAGACTTTCCCGCCAGTTCAGGCTCTCATCGACCGTGGGAGCACCCGTCTTGGGCACAAAGCCGCGGCCCGTTATCCCCGGAGGATTCTCTCCAACCGGCGAGAGCGCTCGATACCGAGGGCGCCGCGGGCCAGCCCGCATTATGCACGAACCACTTGCTGCGACCGCGGATATGGCCGTCCTTCCGGGCGTTCTCGGTTTTTCCTTGGACAGGCTTAGGACAGGCGAACCTTGCGACGTACGGAAAAGTACGCTTCAGGTCCGAGTCCCGCGGTGCCGCGGGATGCGTGCCCGGTGGCAGGACCATCTCCACGATCTCTCAGCGGCGACTCGTGCTTAACGCGGGCTAGGTGTTCGAGAGGAGCAGGGAGGCGGCTCTGAGCGCCAGGAGATAGCTATTGGCGCCGAACCCGCAGATCTGTCCCTTTACCACCGGGGCGAGGACCGATTGGCGTCTGAACTCTTCTCGCGCATGGATATTCGATAGGTGGACCTCGATCACAGGGACCTTGACCATTTCCAGCGCATCCCTGAGAGCGTAGCTATAGTGGGTCCAGGCGCCGGGATTGATGAGCACCCCGTGGACGTCTTCCAGGGTGACCCTCTGGATCCTCTCCACCAGCTCACCCTCGTGGTTGGTTTGGAAGATCTCTACGTGAAGGCCGAGCTCGGCGCCCAGATGGGCGAGGCGAAGATTGATCTCCTCAAGGGTGGAAGCCCCGTACTGGGTCGGGTCCCTCTTGCCGAGCATGTTGAGGTTGACTCCGTGGAGAACCAGAATCTTCTTCATGGTTCCTCCTCAATGGTGGGCGGCCGCGGTTACGAGCTCTTGATTGGCCCAGCTTAACGCACCGCGGGCGAAAACTCAAATGGCTTCCTTTCACTTCCCGAGACTCTGGCATACCCTCGGTTGGCTCCTCGTCGTTCTTGTAGTCTTCCTCTCCCTGACTACCAAGGCACCGGTTGTACTGGAGGTGCCGGGAAGCGACAAGGTGAATCACGTTGTGGCCTATCTGGTCATGATGCTCTGGTTCTCCCAGCTCCATCGCGAGCCACGCGGACAGTTTTGGATCGGTGTTGGCCTGATCGCTCTGGGAGCCGGTCTGGAGCTGGCGCAGGGGCTGCTCATGTATCGGTCTGCCGATCTTCTCGACGGTCTTGCGAACGGCTGCGGCGTCTTTGCGGGACGGTTTCTGGTGGAGACCCGCCTGGGGAGTTCCCTGGCCTTCTTCGACAGCCAGCTCCTGCGGCTAACGAGAAGAAGATGATGTTGCCCGCGAAACGCAAGGTGATGATATGGTATACTACCACACCGGCAGGGTGAGCCGGAGCCCGGCTAGCTGGTGGGCTTGCACCATGGGGTGGGAGACCGGGACGATCCATACCAGGCGCCAGGGAGAAGCACTCCTTGAACCTCAACCGGATCCATGACATCAGCCTGAAGTGGAAACTCCTTATCCCCTTCCTCTTCCTCTCTTTCACCGGAACTTTCTTCCTTATTCTCTTTAACCTCCATAGCCAGATCAACCTCATCGAGACCCACGAGCGGGAGAAGCTCGTCGGGTACTATCAGGCCTTCGCCGATCAGGTTGCCGATCGCGAGCAAGCGGCCCTAAGCCTGGCATACACGTTGGCGGGAGAACCGGAGGTTCAGAGGGCCTTTGCGCGCCGGAGTCGGGCGGCGCTCATCCGGCTGCTCATGCCGGTGTATCAGATCCTTGCCGAGCAATTCGGGGTGAAGCAGTTTCATTTTCATGTCCCCCCGGCTACCTCGTTTCTTCGACTGCATCGGTTGCACCAGCATGGTGAGCAGATGGCCGCCTATCGCCATACCATCAACAGAGTGGAGGAGGCGGGCAAAGGGGTCGCCGGCTTGGAGTGGGGTGACACCGGTTTCGGCGTTCGCGGCGTGGCACCGGTCTATTACCGGGGTAAGTTCATTGGGACCTTTGAAATCGGCTTCTCCGTGGAGCAGCCCTTCCTGGAGTCTCTCAAGGCAAGGTATCCTATGGAGCTCGCGCTCCTGATTCCGACGGAGGATGATCGTGGCTTCACCTACCTTGCCAAATCCTCGCTCACGTTACCCCGGCTGGCCGAGTCGATATACACCCGAATCTTTCGCACTCAGAAGCCGGAGATGCTGACAAGTCCACCCGAGGCAAAAGGTCTTGCCATCCTGCTCGGACCGCTCCGAGATTTTTCCGGGAAGAGCATCGGGGTGGTGGAGATCGGTGTTGACCGGGCTGCGACCCTGGCGGAGGTTAAGAGAAATCGCAATCTCCTTTTTATGATCATGGGCGGCGCTCTCGTCGTTTCCTCGCTTCTCATCTGGTGGGTGGCGGTGCGCTTCCTCCGCCCGGTTGAGGCCATCGTCCAAGCGGCGCGGGAGATCGCGGCCGGGCGGCGGGTCAGGACCATCGACGTGCGGGTGCACAACGAGATCGGGACGCTCGCGGACTCGCTGAACGAGATGCTCGCCTCGTTGAGCGAGGCCCGCAGGGAGGTCCAGGCCTACTGTGACACGCTGGAGGAGCGAGTTCGGGTGCGGACCGGGGAGCTGGTGGAGCAGAAAGAGAAGTTCGAGACCCTTGTGGAGAACGCGCCGCTCGTCGTGTATCGGCTCCTGCCCGACGGCACCACGGTCTATGTGAACCGGTTTGTGGAAGAGATTCTCGGGTATACGCCCAGCCAGGTTATCGAGGACCGGGAGTTCTGGGTGAAGACCGCCCACCCGGAGGATCGGCGGCGCTTGGCCGCCGGGCTGCAGACCTGTCTGGAACATGCCCGGGAGTGCCGGCTCGAGTACCGCGGGCTCCACAAGAACGGGGGAGAGGCGTTCCTTCTCAACCACGCGCTGCCGGTCATGGATGGCAAGGGCCGGCTCCTGGCTATTGACGGCATCATTGTTGATGTGACCGAAAGGAAGAGGCTGGAGGAGAAGATCATCCAGACCGAAGAGCTCAAGACTCTACACGAGGTCTCAGCGCGGCTCGCCCACGAGATCCGCAACCCCCTCACCTCGGCCGGGGGCTTCGCCAGGCGCTTGCTCCAGGACTTGCCGGCCCAGGATCCCCAGCGGCGCAAGGCAGAGATCATAGTCTACGAGCTCGGTCGGCTCGAACACATCCTCAAGATGATTCTTTCCTACATTCGGCCGATCAGCCTGCACTTCTCTGAGGAAGACCTGAACACGATCTTGGAGGAGGCGGTCAGGGCCGCCAAGGCGAAGATCAACAGCCGCGGTATTGCCCTGGAGGTCGAGCTCGCGGCCGTGACCCCCACTATCCGTGCCGATCGGGGCCAGTTCCTCCAGGCCATGCAGCACATCATCGAGACCGCCTGTGACCACATTCCCCGGGAGGCCAGACTTCAGATCAGAACCTCCGGTAACGGCACCGCCGTGATCCACCTTGCCTATCCGGGGCTCCACGTGGAAGATAACGATATCGACCATTTCTTCTACCCCTTTGTGCCGGATGAGCTAATGGAGATGAATCTGGAGCTGCCCCTAACCAAGGTGGTGCTCCACAAGCATGGCGGCATCATTGCCATCAACAGGGACAAGGATAACCAGGTCAACATCACCATCACCCTGCCGCTTGCCAAGCGTGAGTGAGAGGGAAGGCAAGGGGCTTATGGCCCGCTTGAGGTCGGCGTTGCGCGGCGGTAGGTTGGAGGATCGCTCCGCTCGGGGTTGGAGGCAACAACTCAGGAGGCAGCAGGCGGTAAGCAGCGGGCAGTAGGCAAGAGGCGCAAGGCGTAAGACGCAAGGAAGAAGCTGACCGCCAAAAGCTGTAGCTGAAAACTGATCCCTGGCCCCTGATCCCTGACGCGGCAGCGGGAGAAGAGCGATCTGTGTCAAGCCGTGCAAAGCCGTGTCCCATCGCATATCGGTTGTACGTTATACGAAGAGATCTGCGTGCATCTGCACAAGTCTGCGTCCTGACATAAAATCATTCATCCTTGAGTAGGAGAAAAAAGAGGGTGCCGTCGTGCCGGAGATGGCCGGCGGCCGTCTGATTGAGCGGCCCGCTGCCCCAGAAGAGGTCCACACGTGCCGGTCCCCGAATGGCGCCGCCGGTGTCCTGGTTGAGGACATAGCGCGCGAAGGGTTGCCATCCGGTGATAACCCCGTCCTTGGCGAAGATCGGTTTCTGACACTCGACAAAGGCAAGAGCGCCCCGGGGGAAGAGGGTGGGATCTGTAGCGATGGAACGTCCCGGGGTCACCGGGACGGAGAGGCTGCCGAGAGGCCCGTCGTCTACCCTGCGGAAGAAAACGTAGCTAGGATTGGTATTCAGGATCTCAGCCGTTTTCTCGGGATGATCGAGGAGGTATCTTCGGATCGCCTGCATGGACATCTCTTCGGGAGGAACGACCCCCCGCTCGATGAGCACGCCCCCGATACTCCGATAGGGTCGCCCGTTGCTGGCGGCATATCCCACTCTGAGTGAGTCACCGTTGGAGAGCCGAATGCGGCCGGACCCCTGTATCTGCAAGAAGAAGAGCGCCACCGGGTCCGCGACCCAGGCAATCTCGTACCCCTTCCCGGCGAGCGCCCCTCCCGTGTCGATCTCCTCACGACTGAAGTACGGGACCACCTGATTCCCTTGACTCCGGCCTACAAGGCGTATACCCCGGTACTGGGGCCGGAATTTCTCCAGGTCGACGATCATCATGTCAGCGGGAACCCCGTAGACAGGGAATCGGTACAGGTCGTCCGGGGTCAGGCTGCCCTGGATGACGGGTTCGTAGTAGCCGGTGAAGAGAACCTCATGGTTGCTCCCCTTGCCTACGGCCTGGTAGATGAGGTAGCGCTTGCGGACGCCCTGTGCCAGCTCCTCCCAGGACGTGCTCTCGCGAAGGAGGGCGAGGAATGTTTCCAGCGACCGTTTCACGCGCTCAAGGGGCACCGTATCCCGGCCGAAACCGAATTTGGTATCGGCGGGTAGTCGCTCATAGTAGCGGAGACTGTTACGAATCCCCTGCTCCAGGGAGACGCGATCCAGATCGTCCGCACCAAGGGAGAGAGACTCGGGGCCGACCCGCTCGAGCGCGCGATCGGGCGAGATCTCAGCCGTCGGCACCCGCGGCGCACACGCCGCGAGGCATGCACCCAGGAGCAGAGCGATGAACCAACGTACCATACTATCCCCCGCTGCCGCCTACTAGCCCGGCGAAGGCGCCGAGTCTTTCGTTTCTGTGAGCACCTGCACGGCGAAGGTGTGAACGACCCTCATCTCGTCGAAAATCCGGGAAAGATCGAGCATGAGACTCAGCTGATTTTCCTGAAGCAAGCCGAGCAGCTTGAGCTGCACCAGCCGAAACCGATCCACTAGCGCTGAATCCCGTCGTCGCAGCTCCGCGATGAACTCTTCCGCCGATGCCGCCTCTTGGTACCGTTGTTGCAGGGCAGCGTGGTGGTTACGGTAGTCTTCAGCAAGCTTTCTGAGATTATCCTGAATTGGCGAGGCCTCGCTCATGGTCGCATTCTCCTTTCGTTGAACTCCTGGCGACAAGCTTGACGACTTCTAATAAGAGGTCGCCAAGGCGAACGGCACAAGCTCTCCCGCTAAAGGGACAAGGCGCGCGAATCTTGAGGAATGAGGCGTACATAGAAGTGCGCTGCAGCGACGAAAGATGAAGCGCAACGCCGCTCCTTCGATCCCGACTCGGCGGGAAGAGGGACTTTCTACGAAGCCATCAGGCTCGCATTTTAGAGAGTCCTGGGCTAAGAGCCAACAGTTTTTGTCTTGAATTTTGAGCGCACCAGTGCAATAATTCGGTCAGGCTTGTGTCGATGACATCGGGATTACCGTCCAGGGATATTCGCCACTTGCCGCACTTACCTCACTTTCTTGAAGTTTTTGCCCGGTTCTTCGTGTTTCAGGACGTTGCCTACACCGACTGCACGCGGCTCTGACCATCGGCTGGCACCCATTCTTTCCAGGGTGCGACTTGAGGCAGATTAGTTGCAGCCCGAGAGGCGGGGAAAAGGCAGTATCGGTCCCGGCCAGAGCAGGGCGTTTCTCCGGGGAGAGAGTTCTGGAGGTTATGATTGCCGGTATGTACAAGACCGTGACCATTTTTATCTCCGAACGCGTTAAGATACCTGCAGCGCTCCTCCCTCCCATGCTCATCAAGAAACTCAACGAGCGACTGGTGTTCACCAACCCCGAATACGAACTGCGGCAGAGTCGGGGCGAGTGGTTGGGGAACGTGCCGGTCCAGGTGCGATGCCTCTATGAGCAGCGGCGACAGTTCTTCATCCCCCGCGGCTTTCTTGGGCAACTCCTGGAGCTTTGCCAGCGATTCAACATCACCTACCGGCTTATCGATCGTCAGCGAACCGTCGACCCGGTGGAATTCGAGTTCCACGGGATGCTCAAGGGCTACCAGGAGCGGGCCTTTTCCTCCATTGCCAGCCGCGACCACGGTACGCTCGTGGGGGATGCGAAGAGTGGGAAGACGGTGATCGCTCTTCGCATGATCGCCCATCGGCATCAGCCCACCATGATCCTCGTGCCAAACACCTCCCTCCTCGACCACTGGAAGGAAAAGCTCGTGCGGTTCCTCAATCTCCCTCCGGACGAGATCGGCATCGTGGGCCAAGGGGGGTTCAAGATCGGTCCTCGAGTCACGGTTGCCCACGTGAGCGCCATGTACCGCCGAGTGCGGGAGGTTCGCGAGAGCATCGGCTTTCTCATCGTGGACGAATGCCATCGAACACCTGCCCGTACCTTTACCCAGGTGGTGAGCAACTTTGACTGCCGCTACCTTCTCGGACTCGCGGCCACAACGCCGCGGCGAGATCGGCTCTCCCGACTGATCTACTACTATGTGGGAGATATTCTTTACCAGATCGATACTCGCGACGCCACGGAGAATCGAGGTCTTCTTCAGGCAGAGGTTGTGGTGAGGGAGACGGAATTCTCTTATCCCTACGAAAGCAGCGAGGACTACCGCTCCATGATTGCGGCCCTGGCCAAGGACCCGGAGCGAAATCGTCTTATTGTGGCGGACGTGGAGAAGGAGTTGAGCGATAGGGGCGTGGAGCCGCTCCTAGTGCTGACAGAGGAGGAGACGCAGGTGAACGCCATCGAGGACCTGCTCCGGGCTCGTGGGATATCCTGCGCCTACATCGACGCCGGCGTCTCGCGCGAGGGAAAGGAGCAGTTTTTCTCCCAACTCAAGGAAGGCAAGGTGCAGGTGGTGCTCGCCAGCCGGGACTTTTTGCAGGAATCGATACCGGAAGGGCGCTACGGAGCCCTCTTCCTCATCACACCCCTCAGCTTTCAAGGACGGATCAGCGACCATCTTCACAAGTTGCTGTCCCGTCGAAACGGCCATCCGCCCATGAGGGTCTACGATTACGTGGACAGCAAGATTAGTATTCTCGACAACTTCTTCCGCATGCGGAGTTACGCCTACGGGCTGCGGCTGCCCAAGACCGCCCAGCCAGCCTGATCCCCGCCGAGCTCTGATTCCACGTAACGACGACGAGAGGAGAAGAGGTGTGACCACCTGCTAGCCCGCATTACGCACGGGGCGCCGTAGCGGGATCGTGGCGATGGCCGTGCCGCCGGGGAACCATCCCGGGACGCCGCGGGACTGGACCTGAGGCGCACTTGGCATCACGTCGCGAGGTCCGCTTGTCCTGAGCCTGTCGAAGGGAGATCCGAGGACGCCCGGAAGGACGGCGATATCCGCGGTCGGAGCAGGTGGTTCGTGCAGAGTGCGGGCTAGGGAGAGGGCCTGTGGCAAGACGGCTCCTAGTCGCTATCGGCGAACAGCTGCGGCACTGCCCTGGCGTGATCACCCTGGGAGTGCGGCCGCAGCTTTCCGATTACACCGCAGAGGAGAGGAGGCTACTCCTCGCCGCTGACAGGATCTTCTATCCCACGGTCCGTTTTGTTGAAATCTTTGCGGGTGCGGGGAAAGAGACCTTTCCCAGCGTGAGCTGCTACCGCTTCCTCGGGGACAAGCTCAAACAGACCGCGCTCTTTCGGCTTCTTAAGGTGCCGCATCCCCAGACGCGGGTTTACTATGGGGACAAGCAGAAGGAGCGAATTACCGCAGACTTTTCCTTTCCCCTTGTGGGGAAAAGGGCCTTCCGGTCGTCTCGAGGGCGCCATGTGTTTCTGATCCGTGACCAGGGGGAACTCTCCTGGTATACTAAAAAGTTCAATCCGGCATATGTTCAGGAGTATATCCCTGGCGACAGGGAACTCCGGATCATCGTCCTCAACTACCGCGTGGTCTGGGGCTCCTGGTGGGTGCCAGCCCCTGCCGATTTTCGGTGCACCGTCCCGTTGGAGCCGATTTTGCCCCAAGAGGCGCTGGCCGCGGAGCCGCTCTCCCTGGCCAAGGGGATTGCCTGTTCCGGCAAGTTCTCCGATGTGGCCGTGGATATGCTTTTCGACGGGAGGCGGTTCTGGATCCTGGGGCTGACCTTTCGATACGGGACCAGGGGGTGGCCCGGCCACAAGCAGAATCGGCTCGAGGTGATCGCGGCAATGATCGAGCGGGGAGAATTGTAGCAAGGGGCTTTGCGGCCCGAAGGCAGCAGGCGGCAGGCAGTAGGCAGCAGGGCCTAACGGCGCGTCAGTTGTCCTTGGTCCATGGCATAGGGCATGGAGCGGGGGGCAGGGGGCGGAGGAATCATGCACAATCGCCCGGAGGAAAACCAGGAAACGGTGGCGGCGTGGGAGCTCACCGAGCTCCAGAAACGGGGCATCGAGGCGAGGGTCGAGAAAAACCCGGTGCTCACCTTCATGGGGATTGAGGTTCTGGAGATTCGCCCGGGTGAGGCAACCGTCCTGCTCCGCCATCGGGAGGACTTTCACAACTCTCTCGGGCAGGTCCAGGGGGGCGTCGTCGCTGTCGTTGCCGATGTTGCTGGCGGCGTCTCCCTCTACTCCGTTCTCCCGGATCCACGGGAGTTCGCCATTCCGACCATCGAGTTCAAGCTGAACTTTCTCCGTCCTGCGGGAGCGGAGGATCTGCTCGCCCGGGGGCGACTGGTCTACCGGGGTCGACAGGTGGCTGTCTGCCAGGTGGACGTATCGGACAGATCGGGAAGGCATCTGGCGACAGGGCTCTTCACGTACATGGTCAAACCTACTGAAAAATGCACAGGGGTTTTCTCGGTATGAAGCAGATCATCCTGGGAACGGCAGGGCACATCGACCACGGTAAGACGACGCTCGTCAAGGCGCTCACCGGCATCGACACGGATCGACTCAAGGAAGAGAAAGAGAGGGGCATCACCATTGAATTGGGTTTCGCCCATCTCCGACTCCCCGACGGGCAGCTCGTCGGTATCGTCGACGTTCCCGGGCACGAGCGCTTCGTTCGCCACATGGTCGCGGGTGCCACCGGGGTGGATCTGGTGGCGCTGGTCGTGGCGGCAGACGAAGGGGTGATGCCACAGACGCGGGAGCACGTGGAGATCTGCGAGCTCCTTCGGGTCAAACAGGGACTGGTGGCGCTCACCAAGATCGACATGGTGGATGATCCCGACTGGCTGGACCTGGTCAAGGAGGATATCAGAGAGTTTCTCGAGGGGACCTTTTTGATGTCGGCGCCTATTATTCCAGTCTCGGCGGTGAGCGGCCAGGGCATTGCGGAGTTGGTGGCCGAGATTCAGCGCCTCTGTCAGTCGGTAGAGGCAAGGTCCACGAGCGCTGATTTTCGCCTTCCCATCGACCGGGTCTTCACCATAAAGGGGTTCGGCACCGTGGTCACCGGCACCGCTACCGCCGGAAAGGTGCGCACGGGCGATACGCTCGTCGTCTATCCCCAGGAGATCCGGGCAAAGGTGCGGGGCCTCCAGGTTCATGGGGAAGAAGTGGACGAGGCGATGAGCGGACAGCGGACGGCCATCAACCTCCAGGGGATCGAGAAGGCCGCCGTGGAGCGCGGTAACGTCCTGGCTGCCCCGGACAGCCTCATCCCGTCCCGCCTGGTGGATGTCCGGCTCCAACATCTCGAAAGCTCACCTCGCCCCCTCAAGCATCGGGCCAAGGTGCGCTTCCACACCGGGACCTGCGAGATCATGGCAAGCCTCAACCTCCTCGATGCTGAGGAGCTCGCTCCCGGCTCCAGCGGCTATGCTCAGCTCCGTTTGGAGGAGCCGGTAGTGGTTCGGCGGGGTGACCGGTTCGTGCTCCGAAGCTACTCACCCCTCCGGACCCTCGGCGGGGGCCAGGTGCTGCATCCGGCGCCCGTGAAGCGCAAGCGCATGGCGGCTTCCACCCTGGCGGTGCTGACGGTGCTCGAGAAGGGCGAACCCGTGGAGTTGGTGCGGGTACATCTCGAGGATGCAGGCGTTGCCGGGATCAAGGAGGATGACCTCGCCATTCGCACCAATATTTCCGACAAGCAACTCGCCCGCGTACTCCAGGATCTCAGCAGCCGCGGCGGGGCGGTGCAGTTCGACCGGGAGGGTCGGAGATTCGCAGACAGCCGGATCCTCAAAAAGCTCACTGATCTTGTCAAGGGGCAACTCGAGGATTTCCACCAGCGCGAGCCTCTCAGGTCAGGCATGAGCAAGGAGGAGCTCTTCGGCCGCATGCCCGGTGGGGTGGACGGCAAGCTCTTCACCGAGCTCCTCCAGGGGTTGATCCGCCAGGGCCAGGTAGTCCAGGAAAAGGATCTGGTCCGGCTCGCTTCGCACCAGGTGGCGCTGGCAGCGGATCAGGAGAAGCTCAGGGAGGAGATCGAGGGTATCTACCGGCAGGCCGGCCTGCAGCCCCCTTTCTTCCGGGAAGTGGCTCAATCCCTCGGGGTGCCGGAAGCCCTCTCTCGTCAACTCCTCGCCTGGATGCTGGAACAGGGCATGCTGGTCAAGATAAAGGAGGACATGTACTTTCACGGCGGGGCGCTCGAGGACCTCAAGCGCCGCTTGCTGGACTTCTTTGCTGGCCACGAAGAGATATCGACCCCGCAGTTCAAGGACCTCACCCAGGCGACGAGGAAGTACACCATTCCGCTCCTCGAGTACCTGGACGCCACCCGCTTTACCATTCGGATCGGGGATGTGAGGCGGCTCAGGGAGGGTGGGAAATGAGCGTCCCGATCACCTGGTTGATGTCGACGAGGCCCTGGTCCCGGAGATAAGATTCCAGGCCGGCGATAATCTCCAGGGTGACCCGGGGATTGACGAAGTTGGCGGTGCCAACCTGGACCGCCTTCGCCCCGACGATGAGAAACTCGAGGGCGTCTTCGGCAGAGGTGATGCCACCGAGGCCGATGACCGGGACCTTGACCGAGCCCACCACCTGCCAGACCTGCCTGAGGGCGATGGGCTTGATCGCGGGGCCGGAAAGCCCCCCGATCACGGTTGAGAGCCGCGGTGTGCGGCTGGTGATGTCGACGGCCATCCCGGCAACGGTGTTGATGAGGGACAGGATGTCGGAGCCGGCGTCTTCCGCCGCCCTCGCGGTGACGGTGATATCGGTGACATTGGGTGTGAGTTTGGTGATGATCGGCAGCTTGGTTTGCCGCCGCACGACCCCCACCACCTGGTCGATCATGGCGGGCTCGCACCCGAAGACCATGCCGCCCGCCTTGACGTTGGGGCAGGAGATGTTGATCTCCAGGGCGGCGACCCCCTCCTGACCATCGAGGGCGGCGGCAAGCTCGCCGTACTCGTCCACCGTATTTCCAAAAATGTTCACCACCACGGGCACGGCCAGGGCCCGAAGCCCCGGGAGCTTCTCCTCCAGGAAGACCCGGAACCCGACATTCTGAAGACCGATGGAGTTCAGCATGCCCCC
>JAGFXI010000440.1 GCA_017861095.1 Deltaproteobacteria bacterium
GACCAGGGCGTCCTCTCCCACCGCCTCGCGGATGCGCTCGATGATCTCTGGAGTGATGGCTGAGTAGGATGGCATGTTACAGTTCATGATGCTCGAAGCCTGGCACGGTGAACCGGTCCTCGACGAGCTGGAGGAGCCAACTGGCAAACGTGACCAGACCGAGGTACACGAGCCCCACGGCAAAGAAGATTTCCGTATATCGGAAGGTCATGGAGGCTAAGACCTTTGCCTCACCCGTCAACTCGATGCAGGTGATCATATAGGCCAGAGAGGAGTACTTGACCAGGTAGATGAGCTCGTTGCCGCACCCAGGGAGGGCCCGCCGAAAACCCTGGGGGAGAAGGATCGCCGTCACCATCTGCAGCCGGGTAAAGCCTAGGGCCAGGGCGGCGGAGAGCTGGCCCCTCTTGATCGAGAGGAAGGCGCCGCGGACGTATTCAGAGTGGTAGGCGCCGCTGCACAGCGAAAACCCGATCACCGAGGCGGCGAAGGGGTTCAGATAGACATTGAAATACGGCAGTCCGAAGTACCACATGAAGAGCTGAACCACCAGGGGAATGCCGCGAAAGAGGGTCGCATAGGCGTCGGCAACGAGTCTCACGCCCCGGTTCCCGTACGCGCGCAGCGCTCCGGTGACAGTCCCGATCATGAGACCGACCACCGCAGAGGGAAGGATGAGGAGGATACTGACCCGCAGTCCCTTCAAGAAGGCTGGAATCACCTCCTGCTGGAAAAAAAGCAGCGTTTCCATCGCTCCTAGAATGTCTCGCCGTAAAGCTCGCTGATCTTGGCGCAGAACGCCCGGGTCCGCTCGCTGACCGCGTCGGAAAACATCTTCACCGAAGGACCTTGCTCCACGATCTGGCCGTCCTCCATAAAAATGATCTCATCAGCGAGGGCCCGGGAGAATCCGATCTGGTGGGTGGCCATGATCATGGTCATCCCGTTCGCTACCAGGTTTCTGATCACGGCAAGCACTTCGCCAATCAGCTCAGGATCGAGAGCCGAGGTAGGTTCGTCGAGAAGCATCACCTTCGGGTCCATCGCCAGGGCCCGGGCGATGGAGACCCTCTGCTTCTGGCCTCCCGAGAGCTGTGCTGGGTAATGATGGGCATGATCGCTCAGTCCCACCCGCTCCAGCTCCCCCATCGCTCTCTCCCTGGCTGCGTCCTTGTGCAGCCCCTTGACGCGGACAAGCCCGATCTCGATGTTATCCAGGGCGCAAAGATGGTCAAAGAGGTTGAAATCCTGAAAGATCATTCCCACCTGCTGCCGGTAGGCGTAGAGATCGTGCTTCCGGGCGCGGTTGAGGCGGCTGCCCTCGAGCCACACCTCACCCTCGTCCGGCGTTACCAGGAAATTGATGCACTGGAGCAAGGTGCTCTTCCCCGCGCCGGAGGGGCCCATGAGAACCTTGAGCTCTCCCTTGCGGATGGACAGGGAGACACCTTTCAGGACGTGCCTCTTCCCGAAGGCCTTCCTGATATTCTCAACCTTGAGGATACTCTCGTCTGCCATGGCGCTCACCCGATTCCCGGGCGAGAGTAACCGGGGATTCTCACCTTCTCTTCCACCATTCTGAGGGCCTTCACGCCCACAAAGGTCAACACTAGGTAAAGAAAGCCGGCGGCGAGGTAGAGGGGTAGATACTGGTAGGTGCGCGTGGCGACGAAGTGGGTCCTCGCCATGATCTCCGCGACCCCCAGAGCAAAAACGACCGCCGAGTCCTTGAGGACGATCGAGTATTCGTTGCTCCACCCGGGAATGGAAAACCGAAGGGCCTGGGGGAGAACGATGAAGGAGATCGCCTTGAGGTCGCTCATCCCTAGGGCCCGGGCCGCCTTGAACTGGCCTTCCGGCAGGGAGAGAATGGCGCCTCGAAAGATCTGGGACTGATAGGCCGCGCTGATGAGACCGAGAACGATGATGGCGACGGTGAACGCAGAGAGATTGATGTCGAGCACGGAAAAAAGTCCAAAGTAAAAGAGAAAAAGAAGAACGAGCAGCGGGACGCCCCGGAAGAACCAGACATAGACCCGCGCCAGCAGCCGCACCGGGCGACGGCCATATACTTGACCCACGGCAAGGAGCACCCCCAGCACCAGCCCTGACACCATGGCCCCGAGCACCACCGCCACCGTGACCAGGGAACCCTGGAGGAGGTACGGAAAGGCGGTGATAACGGCTGTGAGTCCTTCAGGCATTGCCTGCACACGTCCTCTAGAACGGCCCGGTGGGGAGTTGGTGTTCCTCCTCGGTGACTGGACGACCCCTCCGGTGCCGACGAAGAAGACTGGCGCTGGAGGCGTGGAATGAGCCTGTACTGGCAACACCCGAGACCAAAGAAACCGGAAGGCCCCAGGATTTCTCCTGACGCCTTCCGGATCAGAAACCGGAAGGCCCCAGGATTTCTCCTGACGCCTTCCGGATCAGACACATTCTCGCGACGGTTCGTCTGTCGCTACTTGCGCAGCTCGTACTTTTTCGCTAACTCGGCCCAGATGGGGGAGGCCATCGCCTTCTTCAGCCCCGCATTCAACATTTCGAGAAGCTTGGTCTCCTCTTTCCGGACGGCATAGCCGAACTCCTCATCGGGCATCCCGAAACCGCCGATGATCTTCACCGGCTGCTTTTTCACCGCGTCCTCCGCCGGCGCATCATCCATGGCGGCGGCGATGATACGGCCGTTCACCACATCCATCGTCGCAAGGGGAGCGGAATCATAGTACACCAGCTCGAACTTCTTCCCCTTCTTAATGAGATTCTCCTCCATCCACTTGGCCTCGGTGGTCCCACGCTGCACCCCGATCTTGTTCCCGGCCGCCATGGCCGCCTCGGGCGTCACATTGGCGTCCTTCTTGGCGACCAGCACCTGTTTGATGTTCCAGTAAGGGATAGTGAAGTTGACCTCTTTCTTCCGGGCCTCGCTGATGCTCATCCCGGAGGCGATGAAGTCGATCTTCTTGGCCTTGAGGCTCGGGAT
>JAGFXI010000441.1 GCA_017861095.1 Deltaproteobacteria bacterium
TCCCATACAGCCGTTGGGGCCGGGGTTGAGCCTCGCCCCGGGAGTGAAGGAGGGGATCGCCTGGCGCGACATGTTCATGATCTCGTGGCCGTCTACGGCAAGGATAGCGGTGCGGGGAATGAGGTCCCGGATCTCCCGGCAGAGGCGGAAGGGATGGACCGGGAGCTGGTCGGAGTTGAGGAGCGGCGCTGTCTTGTCGCGGCTCTGCCGGTCTCTCGCCGCGAGCTCCTGGACCCAGGGAGAGTCGCCGCCAAATTTTACCCGGCCGTGAGCGACGGCGGTGAGTTGCTCGAGCACCGCCTTGGCGTCCCCGACGATGCCTACCTCTACAGTCCGGACGCGTCCGATCTCCTCGCTGTCCAGATCTGCCTGGATAACCTACCACTAGGACGACGTCAGCCTCGCGAAAGGCGTACGAGCGGGCGCCCAGGAAGCAGAGCGGATGATCCTCCGGGATTATTCCCCGGCCCTGGGGGCTGGTAAAGAAGGGAATCCCCGTGGCCTCAACGAACCGGCGCATCTCCTCGCCGGCGCCGGACCAGAAAATGCCGCTTCCGGTGAGGAGGATCGGCTTTCGGGCGTTCCGGAGCAACTCGAGGGCTCGTTCGATAGAGCGACTGTCCGGGGTGGGGAGGGACATCTCCTTCAGGGCTGGTCGCGGCACCACGCGGGATTCGTCCACCTTTTCGTAGAGCATATTGCCCGGCATGTCCAGGTAGACGGGGCCGGGCTTTCCGTGCCGTGCCCGGACCATGGCGAAGTGGACATACTCCTTGGCTCTTCGCGCCTCGTAAATCCTTGCGGTCCACTTGCACACGGGCTTGAAGATGGCGACCTGATCCAGCTCCTGGAAATCACCGAGCTCATACAGGTTGAAGGAAGAGGCGCCGCCAAGGGCCAGGACGGGGCAGGCGTCCAGGTAGGCGTTTGCGATTCCGGTGAGAAGATTCAGCGCCCCGGGGCCCCCGGCCCCCATGCAGACCCCCGTCTTCCGGGTGACCCGGGAATACGCGTGGGCCATCATGGCGGCGGCCTGTTCATGACGGACGTCGATCAGGCGGATACCGAGGCGATCGGCGTGGATCGACAGGTCAAAGTTGGGTCCGCCCATGATAAAGAATATGGTTTCGACACCTTCCTCCTTGAGGCCCTCGGCAACGAGCCGGCTGCCGTCAACCTGCGCCATATCTCTCTCCTTCTCTGGGAGAATCGCTCAATCCACGTGTAGGGTGGGCAAAGCCCACCACGAAGGTCGTCATCCGCTCGGATCCACGACCCTATCTTAGGGGGTCGGCATGCCCTTGGCAATGGGAGCCTGCAGGATAGGATCTCGCCACGGCGTCTCGTGCGTAATGCTGGCTAGGGATTCTTTTTGACGGTCACATCTGCTATGCTTGCCCCTCACATGAGAGTCACTCTCTCTCCTTGATCTCATACTGCGGCGAGCGAAGGAGGTCCTGCATGTCAACCTACGATCTCATCATCGTCGGCGGTGGCCCCGGGGGCCTCACCGCCGGAATCTATGCCATGAGGGCGGCCTTGAAGACGATTCTCATCGAAAAGGGGATTGCAGGCGGCCAGGTGGCCATGTCGGACAGCGTCGAGAACTACCCGGGAATCGAAACCACCACCGGCTTCGATCTCTCCCAGCGATTTCTCAAGCATGCCCAGTCCTATGGGCTCGAGATGGTTCAGGATGAGGTCATATCTGTCGAACCAGGGCTGGAATTCCACACGGTGAGGCTCGCTAACGGCACGGTCTTGCAGGGCTATGCGGTGGTGCTTGGGATGGGGGGGAGCCCGCGGAAGCTCGGGATAGCGGGAGAAAAGGAGTATTACGGGAGGGGGGTCTCCTACTGCGCCGTTTGCGACGGCTTCTTCTTCAGGGACAAGACGGTGGTGGTCGTGGGCGGCGGCGACACGGCGACGGAGGAGGCCCTCTATCTCGCCAAGCTCGCCAAGAAGGTCTACCTGGTCCATCGTCGCGATGCCTTCCGGGCGAGCATGATTTTGCAGCAACGAGTCAAGGGGGAGTGCAAGATCGAGATCCTCTGGAACAGCGTCGTTACCGCAATCAGGGCCGATCAGCAGGGAGTGAGCGGGGTTGAGCTGCAAGACACGAAGACAGAGGAAAGGCGACAGCTTGCCACCGACGGCGTGTTCATCTTTATCGGCTTTGAACCCAACAATGAGCTCGTGCCCGCGGGGATCAAGAAAAACGCAGACGGCTACGTGATGACCGACGACAAGTGCGAAACCTCTATCCCCGGCATCTATGTGATCGGCGACCTCAGGGAGAAGTACGCCAAACAGATCGTCATTGCCGCCGCGGACGGCTGCACCGCCGCCCTTGCTGCCGCTCATTACGTGGAGACGAAAAAGGCGACCCTGGAGGTATGCGAGCTCCCGGCGGAGCTGGCGGCGACGAGCGCCTCCTAACTCTTTTTGACCAAAGTCAAGGCCGACGACCTCCCCGTCGGGTTATGCTCTAATTGTATACGTCGGGGGAGGTGATGCCATGAGGAAAGAGGAGTTCCGCTGCCCCGGGCAGAACACCATGTTCTGGAAACCGGGAGACATCTATGACGTTTCCTGCCCTGTTCTGGAAAGACGATGCCAGGCGCACCTGTACGTGCGGCCACCGGTTCCTGAATCCCAAGCGCGACATCGGCTGCCTCGAGTGGTGCAAGTACGCGGAAAAGTGCATGCCCGACATGTTCCAGGGTGAGAACCTCCGGGCCTTTTTCCGTGACCGGCTGCTTGCCGCTGCCAAGAAGGCGCTCCTGCCGGATGATAAGGTGGTGGAGCAGGCTCTTGAGGTGCTCGAGCTAGCAGAGGAACTCGTGAGCGCGGAGGGGGGGGCGCCCAAGGTGGTGATCGCCGCAACCCTTCTGAGCGAGCTGCTCCCGGCCATGCCGTCGGGCCAGGATGACCGAGTCGCACTGGCCCGGAAGATTCTGGTCGAGCTGGGGACCGAGGCGGAGGTCGTGGATGAGGTCTGCAGGCTCATCGAGGACGCCTCTCCGGGGGATGAGCCCGGGAATGTGAATCTCCGGATCCTCCAGGACGCCAGGACCGTGATCAGGCTCGGAGAGAGAAGGGCGCTGCTGGAGACGTCAGCCCTTGAGCGGCTTGTTGATTCGAAGCTGACCACGGAGGCAGGGCGGCGACTTGCTCGGAAACGACTGCTCTGATCAATGCCGTAGGCCAGCGGTGAACGGCATCGAGTTCGGTGATCTCGGGGAGCGGCTGGGGCGGAAAGGACTGGAGGAGACGCTGACCAGGCGAAACAACTAGGGGGCGGGGCTTACCGCCGCCCTTTCTGCTCGAAAACGGCGCCCGACAAAAAAACCCGGCAGGATGAAATCCCGCCGGGTTTTCGTGTTTCCTACCTCAGACAAGTGTCTAGGCGCTTTCGGCCTCGAGCTTCTGGCGATCGGCCATATCGAAGAGCTTGCGCTCGCGGGCGGCCATAATCCCGAGGGCCTCACGCTTCTTGTTGATGTGATCGAT
>JAGFXI010000442.1 GCA_017861095.1 Deltaproteobacteria bacterium
CGCCTGGCGTTTCTGGAGAGAATCTACGTGAAGGCCGTCAACGGCGGGATTCTTCCCAGGGTGGAGTACCTGGAGCTTTACGGCAACGACATCGGGACGGGCGGCTCCCTCTACGAAAAGGTTGTCACACAGTAAACGTGCCGTGTGCGAAGAGCGCACCGTCTCATCCTTCCTATGCGACAAGCGGTCTATCCTTATTGCGATCTCCAGAGAGGCGAAATAATCGAGGGGACCGAGTGGACCCACGACTTCGACTGGAGCCAGATCAAGACCCTCGCCACTTGCACGGACGCCTGGCGGGTGAAGGAGGGGGAGATCATCATCCGCGAGACGCCCCACCTCGGCGTTCAGATCACTCTCAAGATCGCGAGGCTCATGAGTCAGCGCCTCGCCGGTCGGTCACTTCTTACCCGAGAAGAGCGCGAGGTATTCGCCGTAACCCTCCTTCTCCAGGTCCGCCTTCGGGATAAACCGGAGGGCGGCGGAGTTCATGCAGTACCTGAGTCCGGTTGGCGGAGGTCCGTCCGGGAAGACGTGACCGAGGTGGGAGTCGCCGTGCCTGCTTCGCACCTCGGTCCGCACCGTGAAGAGCTTGCGATCCTCTTTCTCCACAATGTTCGCCGGCTCGAGCGGCCTGGTGAAGCTCGGCCACCCGGTCCCAGAATCGTACTTGTCGAGGGAGCTGAATAGCGGCTCGCCGGACACGATATCGACGTAGATCCCCTCTCCCTTGTTGTTCCAGTACTCATTGTTGAACGGGGGTTCAGTGCCCTCGCGCTGGGTCACCTTGTACTGGAGCGGGGTGAGCTTCTCGTGGAGCACCTCGGCACTCGGCTTGGAGTAGCGCGAGTCTCCCGAACCGGTCGTCGGGTTCCCCTTGTCACCCCCCCACACCTTGGTCAGGACCTGATCGCGCCCGGAGTTCCAGCGGTAGAATTGATAGCGAAGGGCGTGGATCTTGTAGTAGTCCTGGTGGTAGTCTTCCGCGCGGTAGAACTTGGTGAACGGAAGGATCTCGGTCACGACGGGCTTGGCGAGACGTCCGGATCTCTCCAGTGCCCCTTTCGATTCCTCCGCCAGCCGCCTCTGCTCCTCATCGTGGTAGAAGATAACGGTCCGGTACTGGGATCCCCGGTCCACGAACTGCCCGCCCGGATCTGTGGGGTCCACGTGGCGCCAAAAGTAGTCGAGCAGCTCCTTGTAGGAGACCTTCTGCGGATCATAGATCACCTGCACCGCCTCCACGTGTCCTGTTCCGCCGGCCGATACTTCTTCGTAGGTAGGGCTCTCCTTGTGACCTCCGGTATAGCCAGATATCACGTCGACGACGCCCTCCACCTTCTCGAAGTCCGCCTCCACACACCAGAAGCAACCGCCGGCGAAGGTGGCCGTCCGGAGTTTCTCATGCCTCTCATTCATGTCAGGTTCCTTTCCCTGTTTTCCCTGCGAGCCACTTCGCGAATGGGCTAAGCCGAAGGCAAGGGCCCCGGCAAGGACGAGCATGACAACAGCCAGGAGTGGTTTCATCGCGATCCCTCCCTGTATTAGCGCCGTGCCCGGAAGAAGCTGAGCATGTTCCGGGACGATGTTCATTCATTCATGGGTAATTAGAGAATAACCACGGCGGGAAGAAAAGTCCCGAGGGAAGGTCAGGCCTCGGTCAAAGCCGAGCGGCGAGAGGAATCTCGTGGTGCTTTTTTCCTCGAAACAAAGAGGCCGAGCGTTCGAGAACACGAACGCTCGGCCCTTCACGGGACATGTGCCTGTTGTTGCCGACTCTACTGCTTCTTTTCCGGAGCCGGAGCCGCAGGAGCCGCTGGCGCTTTCTCGGGGGCCTTCTCAGGCGCCGGAGCTGGTGCCGCCGGAGCAGCAGGCGCGGCCGCGGGTGCCGGCTTCTTCTCCTCTGCCTTCTGTTGGCAACCGACAACGGAGAACATGAACGCCACCACGAGGCAAAGAATAAGCGCTGTCAACTTCTTCACTATCGCCACCTCCTTTCATCTCAGTTTTACCCAGAGCGGGTAAGCCTTCCATCCATCGGGAAATATTGCAGGTGGGTGGTCCGATGCAAGAGAGCACTGATGAGGACTCCCTGCCTATCAAAGTGAGTCTAGAACTCCCCCGATGACGTGTCAAGTGTCCACTATAAGCCCTTGTGAGGGGATTGCTCTTTGCCGTCCCACCACCACGTATACCCCTTCACTGCCCCAGGAGCCTGGCGGCGATCCGGTCCGCTGTCGGCTTGACCCGCTTGGCACCTACAGCCCTTGCGCCTCTCGCCGCGGCGCGCCTGGCCGGCTTCTTGTCGAAATAGGCGGCCATAGCATCCCGACCGGCCTTCACCAGGGCCTCCCGGCGCTCGTCGCTCATGTCGAACTCCCGGGTAATACGCTGCACGGTTCGCAACTCCCCCGGCTTCACGTTCACATCGACCAGAATCCCGCGTTTGCGAGCAACCAGAGGAACGGGCAGCGACTCGTCGATCAGCAGGCCAAGGACGGCGGCATCCTGCTTCGGGCCCATCACCTTTGTCACCTGAGGCTCGTCGGAGATGAAGAGCTCGATCGGAAAGTTGGAGAGCACGCCACCATCAACGACAGAATGGCCCGTAAGCGTGCGCCCGAGATAGGCACCCCAGTCCGCCGCCCAGATCACCTCATTCCACACCAGCGGTATGCTCATGGACATCCGTACGGCCCACACCGCAGGGCAGTCCGGCGCCGTACGATGGTTCAGCACAAGCAAGCGGCCGTCGGAGGTGTCGGAGGCAACCACGGAAAGATCGACCTGGGTTGCGGCGAAAAACTGGGCCAGAGTCATGCCGCTGAACCGGCGCCGCCCGCCCTTCCACGGCCCGCTGTCGAGCTTGGTCTTCAGCCAGGCGACGAAACGGTCGGCAGCGAACCAGCCGCCGCGCTCGACGAAGGCGAAGAAGTGCCGGGAGCCTGGACTCTGGGCGAGCGTCTCGGTTATGGCGTCGTCCAGCCGGTCCTCGATGAAACCGGGGAGGAGCTTGAGATTGACGTTGCGCAGCAGGGTGCGAATGGCGCTGGCACGTATCTCCTCCTGGGTGAAGGGTGCCGGCTCCCCCATGAAACCGGTGAAAACCGACTTGCCGTTTTCCTTCTCAGTGAGCGCTTGGAGCATTTCATCGGGCGTGTACCCTGCAGCAAGGAGGGCGGCCGTGATGGCCCCCGCCGATGTCCCCAAGAGCCGGCCGAAGGTATAGCCACGCCCGATAAACTCCTCGTAAGCGCCGACAAAGCCCATGCCCTTCGCCCCACCACCTTCAAAGACGAGGTCGTATCTCATGGAACTCCCCCTTGTTCGGCGGGTGTCGTCCGAGCTCCTGCCGTGATCCCGCCTT
>JAGFXI010000101.1 GCA_017861095.1 Deltaproteobacteria bacterium
CGGTCTCCTCACCCTGGACGGCATCAAGCACCTCATCCTCCCGGCCTGCACCCTGGCGAGCTACCAGCTCGCCGTGCTGCTTCGCCTCACGAGAGCCGGAATGCGGGAAGTGCTTGCCGAAGAGTACATTAAGACCGCCTGGGCCAAGGGCCTGCCGCCCCGGAAGGTGATCTTTAAGCATGCCTTGCGGAATGTCATGATCCCCGTGGTGACGATAACCGGTCTTCAATTCGGCGAGCTCCTCGCCTTCTCCATCGTCACCGAGACCATCTACCAGTGGCCGGGAATGGGGAACCTTCTTCTCACGTCCATCTATGAAAACGATCAGCCGGTCATCGTGACGTACATCATGCTGGCGTCACTGATCATCATCACCCTGAACACGATCGTGGATATCCTCTACGCGATTCTGAACCCCAAGATCCGCTATGACTGAACGGCGTATCAAATCCCGGATGCTCTCCAGCTTCCTCCACGACCCCTCGGCCCTCTTGGGGAGCGTCATTCTTGTCATCTTCTTGATGGCCACTCTGCTGGCACCGTTGATTACGCCCCAGGATCCATACGATCTTAAGAAACTCACCCTGGAGAGCTTCCTGAAGCCGCCGCTCTGGATGGAGGGCGGCCAGGCGCCCTTCCTCCTCGGCACGGATGATCAGGGCCGAGACATCCTGAGCACCATTATCTACGGCTGCCGGACCTCCCTCATCGTCGGCTTTGGGGTGGTCGTCCTCGCCGGTACCTTCGGGGTTGCCATCGGACTGCTGGCCGGCTACTACGGCAAGTGGCTGGATACCGTCACCATGCGCCTGGCGGATACCTTCTTTTCCTTCTCCACCACGTTGCTGGCCTTCCTGCTCCTCGGCATTTTCAAGCACGGCGGGATCCTCGTTGTCATCCTCGCCATCTGTATCGCCGACTGGGTCCGGTATGCGCGGACCATGCGCGGGAGCGTTCTCCAGGTGAAGGAGGAGGCGTACGTCATGGCCGCCAAGGCAACCGGGGCCGGCGACCTCAGGCTCCTGCTGCGGCATATCCTCCCCAATGCCATCCCGCCCATCTTCGTCATCGTGGCGGTTGATCTCGCAGTGGTCATCATGCTGGAGGCGACCCTGAGCTTCCTCGGCGTCGGCGTGCCGGTGACCGAGCCCTCGCTGGGGATGATGATCGCCATCGGCAAAAACTATGTGTACGCCGGCAAGTGGTGGATGATCGTATTCCCCGGAGGCGCACTGGTCTTCCTCGTCGTCGGCATCAATCTCTTTGCCGACTGGCTCCGGGAAGAGCTCAATCCGAAGATCGAGAGGCGGGGTTAGTGCAGGACCTTGTTGGAGAGGAACTTGAGGTCTTCGTCCGAGATGTCGATGAAGGTGACTCCCAGGTCGTATGCCGGCGCCCCTTCATCGGTGTGATGGATATCAAGCCTGATGATCTTTGCGTACACCACCATCATATAGCGATGGTCCGGCAGTTCGATATGCAGGCGAAGGCGTTCGTTCAGGTTCGGTAGCTTGGTGCAGTGAACAAGGGCACCGGTAAGACTGATATTCTCGACCTTCCCCTCAATGGACCGATTCCCGCTCACCATGGTCGCCGGGAAGGAGACTCTCACCCTTCCGTGCTGTCTCTTTCTCTTGCTCATGAGTTACCCGTTGTCACTTTCCCCGCGCCGAAGCTGAACGACGGGAGATTACAGGCGCGGGGTCTCCCGACCCAGCTCGACCGTCTCATGTTCTTCCATATCGTTCGCTCAGGTACCGAACGATCCCAGGAGGGTCATTCGCAATGACCACCTCTCCGTCGACCAGGACCGGGATGAAGTATTGGCCGGAGGCCTCGAAGACTTCCCGACGCTTCTCTTTTTGCTTCGCCACGTTCACGGTGATGTAGGTTATCCCCAGCTCGGTCAATTTCTCCCGGACCGGCTTGGAATCAGCGCAATCCTCCCGTTGATACAACCTCATCATGGCGTTGCCCCCTTCACCTCAGGGAGCCGGCTTCCCTTAACGGTCACGAACGGAGGGAGTCCAAGCGCCCTGGGAACCGAGTTGATTCAAAATCCGTACCAGGATGCGGGCTAAGAAATTCTGCCTTCCTCGCGCAGTCTGCTCACGATCTCCGCGATCTTGGGAAGCGCGGCCTGCGTCGCCTTCTCCCCCTCGAGAACCGCTTCATGTTTGCTGGTGAAGTCACTCGAGCCGATGTGAGCTACCTGCGGTTTGATCACCACATCGGCGCGGGCAAGTTGGATCACGGAAAGTTTCTCGTACATGATATTGATGGACTGGACCAGGGTTTCCACCGTGGTCTCGGGCTGCTTGTCGTTTACCCCCGACGAGATGTCAACGGCGATCACGATATCGGCGCCAAGGCGCCTCGCCGCATCGACGGCTACGGGACTGACGACGCCGCCGTCTACATACATCTTGCTGCCGACCTGCACCGGTCTGAACACGCCGGGCATGGCGCAGCTTGCCCTTACCGCAGCTCCGGCGTTACCCCGCTCGAACACCATCTCCTCTCCGCTCTGGATGTTCGTGGCGACAACATAGAAGGGCGTCTTCAGCCTCTCTATGGGGGTGCCCTTGATCGTCTTGTTGATGTACTCCTCCAGCTTCTCCCCCTTGATGAACCCGTTGTCGGGTATGGTGTAATCCGCGAGGTCACCCGTCTCCAGCAGGAATGACAGCTTCTGGATCTGGAAGGCATCGTAGCCATACGCAGAGAGGCACCCGACGAAGCTCCCGGCGCTCGTCCCGACGATCAGGTGAACAGGGATCCTGTGGGTCTCCAAGACCTTGAGAACCCCGATGTGGGCAAAGCCCCGCGCCGCTCCCGCCCCGAGTACCAGAGCAATCTTCGCAGGTTTGGGCGGCGGTGGGGGTGGCGGTAGTGGTTGGACCTCTCGCCCGGCACAGGCTGCGAGAAGGATTCCGAGCACGATCGCGACGCTCATCCTACCCATTTCATCCCCCATCTGCACGGATCCGAGTGTCGAGGCCAGAGGCGAGCGGATACCGAGATCCGCCCCACCTGTCACTACCTCGCCGCTGCTCAGGGCAGCCCGAAGATCTCCTTGAAGAAGACCTGCATGTCGGCCCACGAGCGCTGATCCGCAGATTTGCTGTACGCCAGCGCCTCCATCCCGACCTTATCCGCATCGGGATTCGTGAAGCTATGCTTGGCGCCACCGTAGACTATGAGCTGCCAATCGAGCCCCGATTTCTCCATGGCGGCCATGTACCTCTCGACGTCTCCCGGTTTTGCCATGGGGTCTGCCGCCCCGTGGCAGATGAGGATCTTCGCCTTCACCTGCCTCCCCTGCTCCGCAGGAGGCAGGACGAATCCCCCGTGAAAGCTCACGACCCCCTTGATGTCACCCCCGCTATAAGCCAGCTGCTGTACCGTCGCGCCGCCGAAGCAGTAGCCGATAGCGGCGATGCGCTCGGGGTCCGCCAGTGGCTGTTTCCTCAGCACCTCCAGCCCGGCGAGGGCCCGTTGCTGCCAAGCCTGGATATTGCTGTTCACCTCTTTCGCCCATGCTCCTGCCTGCTCCGGATGTTTGGTCACCTTCCCCTTACCGTACATGTCCACGGCAAAGGCGACGTAGCCCAATCCCGCGAGCTGATCGGCCCGTCCCCGGGCATACTCGTTCAGCCCCCACCACTCGTGAACCACAAGCACTCCCGGCCGCTTGCCCGTAAGGGCATCGTCGTAAGCGAGGTAGCCCTCAAGCTGGACGCTACCTTGCTCGTAGGCCACGCTCTTGCCAACCACCTTCGCCTCTGCCGTGGTCCCAAGGAATATGACCATCAGAAACACTATCAAGAATTGCCTCTTCATGGGTTCCTCCTTCCACCGCCAAATCCCTGCCGGTCCCTTCTCAACTACAGTCCGCCCACGCTGAGTGCTTCACCCCCCGGCCAGGCACCCCTCGTTTTTCTGGGGACGGATCACGTTGACGCAGACCCCTTATCCGATTCTGATGCACCAGATTCGCGTCATCCCGAGGAATGTGTCTCGCGCCGTTCCCATGGCGGCGGTCCGTGCCGATGATCGCAAACCGCGCCCGTCCGAAGATCTGGCCCGCCCCCAGGACTGCCGGAGCCCTTTCTACACCCTTGAACCTTGCTCTGTCAAAATGGATGCGTATACTTACGATAGTCACCGCTAAGTCAACTAGGCGCGGGCGGGAAACTCCCCTGCCTTTTCGTTGAGGAACTGGTCCATGAAAAACTTCAGCATAGTCAGGGCCACTCTCCTTCTGGCCCTCATCGTCCTTCTCGCGGCGGGTATCTCAAATCTCGGCCCGATCGTCGCCAAGGCGATCAACATCTACGGGCCGCGACTGACAAAAACCGAGGTCCGCGTGAGCAAGGTGGACATATCCTTGCTGTCCGGTACTGCCACGCTGAGCGACTTCATCCTCGGCAGTCCGAAGGGCTACGCCTCGCCCCAAACAATCAAGGTTCGCTCCATCTACCTGGACGTGGATGAGAGATCACTCCTTGGCGACACGGTGGTCATTAATAGGATCGAGGTATTTCGCCCGGAGATCTTTTATGAGAAGAGAGGCGGGACCGACAATCTGAAAACAATCCTGGACGGCATGAAGAGCGGGCAGAAAAAATCCGAGCCGTCCGCCTCCGGCAAGACTGCCGGAAAGAGGCTTCTCATCAAGGACCTGATCCTCAGGGAGGGGACGATGAACGTGGTGGTCTCTGGCACCGGAGGAAAGAACGTCCGGGTGAACCTCTCGGAGCTTCACCTCAAGAACGTAAGCGAGGAGACCGCCGGTGCCGTCACGGCCGAGGCCTTTGCCGCCGTTCTCGACGCGATCTACAAACAGGTTACCTCGCCGGGGCTGCTTGGCACCGTCGACCGGGACCTTAAGACCATCGGGCACAAAGCGCAATCGGCGGTGGAGAAGATGAAGGGCATGTTCGAAAAGTAACGGAAGACATCAGCGAGGACGGCCATATCTGCGGTCGCAGCAGGTGCTCGTGCATAATGCGGGTTAAGCCTGCCAGATGGCTGAAGCGCCCATTCTGATCACAGCGATCGCATTCCGGCCCCGGCCCTTGGCGTCAAAGAGGGCTCGGTCCGCCTCGGCGAGAAGGCCGTTCACATCGGTTGCATCTTCCGGACAGGTGGCCAGGCCGAAGCTGGCGCTGATGTTCACCTTCAAGCCCTCGGCGCTAAGGTAGTTGGTTTGGAGGATTCGTTCCTGAAGCTCCCGGATTACCTCTAGCGCCTTCTCTTTGTCCACGGCAGGAAGGACCAGGACGAACTCGTCTCCTGCATAGCTCACTCCATAGGCTGTTTCCACAAGAACTCCCATGATGGTTGCGGCGACCTCCTGAATCACCAGGCTGCCATGCAAGTGGCCATGTGTGTCGACCACGAGCTTGAAGTTATCAAGGTCCATAAAGATCAGCGAAACCTGAGCCTCTTTCTGGCGCAGGAGGGCCGACACATGGTCGTACAGGTAGCGACGGTTGTAGAGCCCGGTCAAGGCATCGTGCTCAGCCAGGTAACGGTATCTCTCCTCGCTCCGCCTGAGCTTATCCTCCGCGATCTTCCGTGCCGTGTTGTCAACGAGGATACCCTCGATGATGGGCTCGCCCGCTTCGTCTGTCGCGAGCCGAACATTGGCGAGGGCCCAGACAGGAGAACCGTCTCTTCTTCGGAGCTCGAGCTGATAGTTTGACAGGGCGCGCGCTTCTCTCAGGTGGGCCGTCATTTTCCGGTGATCATCAACATTCCCGTAGTACTTCTCCACCGCCCCTTCCCCAGCGAAAAGCTCCTCCGAGTGTTCGTAGCCCAGGAGTTGCCTGAATGCCGGGTTGGCTCTGAGGATTCTGCCGGATAAGGTGCTCTGAAACATCCCTTGCACGGCATTCCGGTACATCTTCTCGTAGAGCAGTTCGGCTCGCCGGCGCTCCGCCTCCGCTACCTTTAACTCGGTTAAGTCCGTGAGGAAGGCCACATAGCCCGTCACCTCTCCGCAAGCATCCCTGAGCGTGCTCCGATTGAAGAGTATCGGTGCCGTTCTTCCCCCCTTGGTGAGAAAGGTCGCTTCGAAACTCAAATGAGTCGTATCAGCGAAGTGGAACTCGACAGAGCCTCGGTCATAGAGGTCATAAAAGTGTTTCCCGAGCAGCTCCTCAGGGGCATAGTCGAGGATCTGCAGGACCCCTTTGTTGAGCTCGGTGACCGCCAGATTCGAATCGAGCAACAGAAACCCTTGCGAGGTTCCGTCGACGACGAGACGAAACTTCTCGCGACTCCTCCCGAGTTCGTCTAGGATCCGCCTCTTCTCGGAGAGGCATTCTTCCAGTTCGAGCACCCTCTCGGCAACTTCATTGGACCTGTCCATGTGACCCAAGCTCCCCCGTCGCCGGCCGTTCAACGAACAATCACCACGCCCCCCTCTCGGTTTTCGCCAGAGGGCCGCACGTGTTCCAGTGTGAAGACTATGATGCCAGGACAACCCGCAAAAGAGAAGCTAAAACGGCCTGCCCCTCCTCCCGGCGGGAGACCGGGAGACAGAGGGGTGCCGAGCCTGATATACTGGCGCCGTTCCATAGCAGGATGCTGAAAAACTTCTCGACCCGGGCTCGCCATGTACAGATGTGCAGGGC
>JAGFXI010000102.1 GCA_017861095.1 Deltaproteobacteria bacterium
TCATTGTGACCTCCCGCTTTGACTAACTACACGTCGGAGGCGCGCGCGGAGGAGATTCTATGATTAACAGAATGACAGGCGACCATCATTCTGTCAAATCATTCGCGGGATGGTTGCCCGGTGGCACGACCATCTCCACCATCTCGCCACGGCGTCTCGTGCATAAGGCGGATTAAAGTTGAAAATCAGCACTTGACATTACGATTTTCAAGGATGAAATCTCGTCGTGATTCCGCGACCTGAGCCGCTCACCCTTGCGGATAATGATCCACAGCCCCGATTGCCGTGATTTGATGCAGGCAGTGTCGCCGTGCCTCGATGATGAGGGAGAGGTTCAAGCATTTTGAGCGGGACTTATTTGAGGTTCGCCCCCAGGTAGTCGTTGATGAACTCGTCCACTAGATCGCCTGCCTGATCGTAAATCGACCTGACATCGTCGGCAGGTACAGTCCCTACCGTACCCGTGCTCCAAGTTACTGCGGAGGCTGATTTGTTCCCTCGCTCCAAGTGGACCTGTTCCTGCAGTTCGAGTGCAATGGCAACCGAAGCAAACGGAGGATTTCCCTGGGCCTTGGTGCTGTTTATGTTGAGATGGAGGTAAGGCCTCGCGGGAGTCCTGACGCCTTCTTCTTGGGGTAGCACCCTGATCCCCGCCTGATGCAGTTTAATTTCCACAAAGAGTTGAAGCTGCGACTCACCCACGCCGTCTTTTTGCAGCAGAGTGCCAGAGTTTCCAGACAGTTCGACAACTACCTCGACTCCTCGGAGTCCCTTGAGATTGTCTCTATCCCTCTTAGGGCTCGCTTCAGTAACCGTAACAAGCAGCAACAGCCCTACGAGCATTAAGAGCTTTCTCTTCATGGTGCCCTCCTTGGTGATGCCGAACAGTCCGTGACGGACGGTACGCTAACCCAGCGGTTCACAACTAGGGCGAGCCCCCTCCGACGCTCGCTGTTTGCACGATGGCACAAGGCGAGGTGGACCGTCAAGATTTCCTTTACTGGTGGGCCGCCGATCTGATAGGAGTCAAAAGGAGCTCCTGCTCAAACGGAGATGTGGACCCGGCGACACGGGGAGCCCGTCATCACCATTCTCTTGCCCGATGTGAGACTGATCGCATGGAAGCAACCAAAGAATAAGTCCCGTTCCGGTGGCGATCGGGGTTTGCCGGGGCGGTACCACGGTAACAGATGGAGCAAAACCCCATAAGAAAGGGGGTATCGTGCGGGGGAGAAGAGCGGTCTCTACAAGGGGGCGGGGGGCCAGGGAGGCTGACATGGCCAAAGACCGTGAGCTAGAGAGGAACATAGCACAGGCGAAAGACTATATTGCCCGGCATGAGGCGATAAAGGCCAAGTACCCGAACGCTAAGAGATGGGAAGAGCTCAGCGATGATGACGTGGAGGAGCTGTCTGAACTTATTATCCGCGGGGAAGAATTCCTCGCCTATGCCCTGAACCGCAAGAAGATTCCCTTGGAGTTGGCCGACCGTCTCGACGATCTTCTCGAGTGGAACGACTCCCTTGGTTATGCGTGAGCAGCGGAGTGGGACGGGGCGGGAGCGTGGCCTGGGCTCTGAAGATCGGGAAGGAGATGCGGAAGCGGCTACCGGTAGTGTGAGAGAGACTTGGGGATTTGGAAGTGAAGAGTGGTGCCACCGGAGACCGACGGCCTCCGAACATCCAAAGTGGATCGATCAGGCGGGGCGGGTCAAGGAGACTCGGCTGTAGGTTCCCGAGACATCTTGCGCTTATCGCTGGTCGTCCATGGCTTGCTTGGGCACGTAACTTGCTTTCCTTTCCGTCGAGATTGGCTTGTTGTTGTGTTTTTACCTTTGAGAGAGGTTTCGATCTATGCTCCCGAAGTTAATCCGACGGCGATTTTCGAATGTTCTTGCGGTGGATCTTGGCACAGCTAATACTCTTGTCTACGTGAAGGGCAAAGGTGTGGCAGTGGGCGAACCCTCCGTGGTAGCGAGACGAAAAAATGGTCGGCAAAGCGGGAAGGTTCTTGCTGTGGGCAAAGATGCCAAGATGATGCTGGGGCGCACCCCTGGCCATATCGAAGCTATCCGTCCCCTCAGAGATGGCGTGATCGCAGACTTTGAAGGAGCCGAGACTATGCTTCGCCATTTCATAAAAAGAGCGCACACGCGCCGAAACATGATCCGGCCACGCATAATCGTCGGCGTCCCATCAGGCATCACCCCGGTCGAGAGAAACGCTGTTCGAGAGGCGGCTCAGTTAGCGGGTGCCTCTGAAGTCTTCCTGATTGATCAGCCTATAGCAGCGGCTATCGGCGCAGATCTTCCTGTGACGGAGGCCGTCTGCAGCATGGTAGTGGATATTGGGGGTGGAACGACCCAGGTCGCGGTGATCTCGCTGGCTGGCATCGTCTACAGCAAGTCAGTCAGGGTGGGTGGCGACAAGATGGATGAAGCGATTAGGCAGTATGTCAAGCAAAGCCACAATTTGCTTATCGGCGAGCAGCTTGCAGAATCGATAAAGACGACCATCGGGAATGCTTTATCCGGTGATGTCAGAGAATACATGGAGGTCAAGGGAAGAGATATTCCTACAGGTATTCCCAAGTCGATAAGGATCGATTCCGATGAGGTTCGAGAGGCTCTTGCCGAGCCGGTCAAAGTCATTGTCGGAACGGTAAAGGAGGCCTTGGACGAGATCCCGCCGGAGCTATCTTCTGACCTTATAGAGAGGGGTATTGTTCTCACCGGAGGTGTCGCACTCCTCAAGAATCTTGACCGACTGCTCCATAGGGAAACGCAGGTGCCCGTTAGAGTAGCGGCTGATCCTTTGTCCGCCGTGGCCTTGGGCGCAGGCAAGGCTCTTGATATGGGGGATGTCCTTAAACAGATGCTGAACTAGGCGTAGGACAATCGGTAGCGCGGCTGACTCATCTAATCAACTTAACCCTAATATTTTGTGTAAAACCTAACAAGATGCTGAAAAACTTCTCGACCGAGGCTCAGCGTGTGAATGTATCTACGGCAGACCTGAGCCGGGCCGTTCGGTTCCGCAAGGCTGCATAGTCGCACCATGAATAAGGTTGTGGTGTTCCGGCCCGCCTGCAGGGCCGCGGTGCGAGGTTCGGCAGGCCTTCCGACAGGCCAGAGAGGTAAGAGGATGCTCCACATGCGCCTTGCTTCACCGACCAGCCCGGCTCATGCGGCAGTCTTCTCCAACATCATGAAAAGGAGTTTTTCAGCAACCTGCTAACGCGGAAACCGGGCTAGAGGTTCCTGTGGATGCGGAACACCCTCACCACCGCACGCTTGAGCTGATTCCCCGAGGCGCAGAGGAGACGACGGATATCCTGGTGGCGTCTCTTGGGGTCCTCGTTTTGGGCCCTGACGTCGCCGATTTTTCTCCCAAGGGTAAGGATGCGGCGGGGATGGCGGATGTCGCTCCATGCCCAATCAGCTTCCCGCAACCGGACCGTCGCAACAGCTTCCGCCGCCGTTGAGTGAGATTCACGCGTCTCCTCCGTTACCGCCCGGTCTATGGACTCCATGTCCTCAAGGAGCTCGTTGAAGGCGTCAGTCTTAATTCCGGCCCGCTCCTCCCAGGAACGCCGGCCCAAGGAGCCGCTAAGTCCCATGAGGTTCTCGGAAAGATCGCCGGCTTCGAGGGCGGAGAAGAATTCGCCGAGGATCTGGTCAGCTTCCACGTCTTCTGCGCTCTGACCCCGTGCATTCAGGTTGCGTTCTTCGCTCGCCCTCAGGACCGCGTCGTCTTTTTTCCCTCTCGTTCGGGGCTGCGGCTTTCCAGTTAACCCGGTCTTTCCCTTACTATCGTACCGCTCGCAGTCTAGGGTGCAGTCAAGAGGCTCTTGGGCTTTGACCTTTTTCTCGCGACACGCTGGCTTCATCTGTTCCTCTCGCATCGAGTCTGACACCCAAATTCTAAGGTCCTGGCCGAAGGCTCCCGGCGTAGGTTCCTGCCTGCCGTCACGCTTCCAGCACTGCAGCAAGAACGAGGCCAAATGGAGTAAGCTTTTCAGAGAATCGGGTGTGTTCGTCAGCGGTCCTGAAGGTCGCTGTAGAAACTTGTCGTCTCCTTGGAGTGAAGCTGGTGACAGTATAGCCGTCCTCCGCGATGTTAAGGGAGAGCAGATCCACCTGTGGGGAATCGACTGTCCGGACAAGAATCAGGATTTTGGGACCAAAGCCAAGCACGCCACCTCCATCCTCATCTTCGCCAAGGTGATGGAGGTAGAGTCGGTGACCACAGACCGTTACGGTCGGACGGTGGCCCCCGTCAGAGTGGGGGATACCCTTGTCAAGGAGGAGCTGATCCGCCAGGAGGCCTGCCTGGGTGTTCATCCTATGCTGTGACCGGAGGATTTGCCAGGAATGGAAGGCGCTGGAGGAGGAGGCACGAAAGGTGAGGCGGGGGGTCTAGCCCGCATTATGCACGAACCACCTGCTGCGACCGCGTATCTGGCGGTCCTTCCGGACGTCCTCGGGTCTCGAACCTTGCGACGTACTCACAAGTACGCCTCAGGTCCAGTCCCGCGGTGCCGCGGGATGGTTGCCCGGTGGCACGGCCATCTCCACAATCTCGCTGCGGCGTCTCGTGCATAATGCGGGCTAGTCGATGCCGAAGCCGGTGGTGCCGTGGGAGTTCAGGAAGGGCATAGGTAAAGGCGGAGCTGCCAAAGTGGCTGACGTTCATCAACCTCCACTTGTGGTGGTTCATCGGGCGCCGAGGGAACTGTCGGAAAGACCGTAGTTAAACTTCCCTGCCGCTTTCCTGGGAGTTTGTAGAATAACGATAACAATCAAGTTGACCTGCGAGCGACCGCCGCTGGAGACTCTGAAGTGCCGATAAGCGCTCATGCGTTTGCTCGTCAGGTTCAACGCTTCGTTCCGCTCGAATCCTGGAAAGGGTGCAGGGCCCTTTCCTGCACGTCAGTCATATTCGTGTGCTGCTGCTCCTGATACGACGGGAGGCGAAACGAGAAGCTTGACCCGGCCCCTAATGTACTTTCACACCATAGATCCCCGCCGAGCTTATCGATCAGCTCCTTAGCCACCGCCAACCCATAGCCACAGGAAGACTCCCCCCCGGAAGGTACGGAGCTGAGTTGGATACCTCGTTGAAACAGTTTCGCCTGATCCTCTTGGCTCAATCCCGGTCCTTCATCACGTACACTGCACACCACACTTTTCAACTCCCCGCGCAGCTGCACCGAAATCTTCTTTCCAGGAAAAGAATACTTTACGGCGTTTGACAGGAGATTGTCCAGTACAGCCCCGACAGCCACTGGATCGGTCCATACCGGAGGGATGCCGCTGGCGGACTCGCAAATAATCAAAATATTCTTCCGGTCCGCGGTGCGCTGGTAATAACTACATGCCCGTCGTACCAGTGGAACTAAGTCATGCTTCAAGAACCGAAGTTTGGCATCTTTGCGTGCGGACGAGTTCATTAGCTGGCTGACCGTGTGACGCATTAGCTCACTCACATGGCCCAGTCCTTCAAGCCACTTCCGAATTTGACGGTCCGGGTGATCTGCCAGTGACAAGAGGAGCAATTCAACGGTGCATGCTGTTACCGTCAGATAATTATTAAGGGCATGCGCCGAGAAGGCAACCGCTCCCGGATCAAGAGCCGGTATCTTCTCAAGCTCAGAAAGTGCTTGCTCCAGCTCAGCCTGTGCCCTCAGAATTGCTGCAGCCGCTTGTTGCTTCTCGCTCATATCCCTCCCGATCAATACAAGGACCGATGGCCTGTCATTCCCGCCGGATAGTAAAGCCGAACAAGGAGTATCCAGTCTTTATAATCCTGTAACGGCAGACGGTTTCAGGCTGTATATGCCCTTTACGTCCCTTGTACCTTACGAGCTTAAGTCATCGAAATCTCGTAGGGTTTCTTTGAGTTCCGTCTTGACGGCGTCCGGGGAGACAGACTGTATAAGAGGACTCACAGCCTGTCGAGAGGGTAGCGCGCGCCTTGCCCTGCCAAGGTCAGACTACCACACCAGAAGGTGTAACGCAACGGGTGCCACTGCGACGGCGAGTTTCACCTCTGATGAGATAACTAAAAATTGGTTCTCTTCCCGAACAGGCTAAGGCAACTTCTTGACGAACTCTGCAAACTCTTCTCTCGTGAAAGCTTGGAGCGTCGTCGTCCTGACGTTCCCAGCGGCGCCGAGTCCCAACAAGAAAGTTATAGCCACCGTGTCATTGGGGGCTTCCCCGATGGCCACATAGTCATATTCTCCCATGGTGGCATAGAAACCTGTCACTTTGCCTCCCATCGCCTCGAAGCCTTTGATGGCTGCGTCGATCCGTTTGGGAGCCTCTTTGACGCTCTTAATTCCCTGATCTGTGAATCTCATGAGAATGATGTAGGTTGCCATCGCATTGACTCCTTTCATCCTGATCTGAGAATGCAGCCACTGCCGCATCCCCGTTGCAAATACGGCCATCAGCCAATCTTCAGCTACGGATCGGACCGGGGACCGGGATCCACAGAAAGCTCCCTCCCCTTCGAGACTGTAGCTTGACGCGTTGACTCCAGCCAGGCCAGACGGAAAATGCGGGCGAGTGCAAGCGAAGGAGATCCCTGATAACCAGAATGGCAGGTGACCGGAA
>JAGFXI010000103.1 GCA_017861095.1 Deltaproteobacteria bacterium
TAAGTCTCCGGGAGTCTCCCAAACTCCTCGAGGAATCGTTTCCGGATTAGATCGAGAGGCTCGGAGGAAAGGAGCCGTTTTCCCCCTTTCATCACCTCCTGCAGGAGCGGCTCGCCCTCGGGCACGCTCTCGCCGTGCAGGCCTATGAGGTCTTGCCGCAGCAGCCCGCGATCATCCTTCAGCCGAAAGACCTGTTTGATCCCGGCCAGGGAGACCTTGCCGCTGCTCAGCTTAAGCACCGGTCTCCCGGCATACTCCACCATCTTATAGCCGGTATCGAGATAGGGGGCATCGGCGGAGACCCCTAACTTGGTGCCCACACCAAAGGCGTCGATCCGGGCGCCCGCTGCCAGCAGCTCCTGAATGCTGAACTCGTCGAGTCCGCCGCTCGCAAATATTCTGACCTCGCTTAGCCCGGCGGCATCGAAGATCTCCCGGACCTGGCGGCTGAGGTGAACGAGATCGCCGCTATCCAGGCGGACGGCGAGGAGGTTGTGGCCCGCCGCTCGCATCTCGTGAGCTACGGTCACGGCCTTGCGGGCGCCCGCGACGGTGTCGTAGGTATCGATGAGGAGCACCGTGCTCTTGGGAAAGGACTTGGCAAAGGCGCGGAAGGCGTCAATCTCCTGGGGAAAGCTTTCGACGTACGAGTGGGCCATGGTGCCGTAGATGGGGAGGCCATAAAGTTTTCCGGCGAGGACGTTGCTGGTTCCGATGAAGCCGCCGATGTAGCTAGCCCTGGCGACCTTGAGCCCGGCATCGGTGCCCTGGGTCCGACGGAGGGAGAAGTCCACTAGCCGCTGGTCGCCCGCCGCGTAAAGGCAGCGGGAGGCCTTGGTGGCGATGAGGGAGGGGAAGTTCATCGCATTGATCACGAAGGTTTCCACAAGCTGTGCCTCGATGAGCGGTGCGGTGATTTCGACGAGGGGCTCAGCGGCGAAGAAGATGCGTCCTTCGTGGATGGCCCGGACGTGGCCGGTGAAACGGAGGTTTTCCAGAAAGGCGAGAAACCTTGAAGAGAACAGGGATGTTCGCTCCAGGTACTCCAAGTCATGGGACTGAAAATGGAAGGACTCGAAGTAATCCAGGAGGTCGTCCAGGCCGGCGGAGACAAAATAGGAGCGGTTTGGCGGATAGTGGCGGACGAAGAGACTGAACGTAGCAGGAGCAAACATGCCCTGCTCGAAGTAGCTGGCCGCCATGGTAAGTTCGTAGAGATCAATGGTGATTTCCCTGCTCCGCGACTGATCTGCACGCATGGCCAGGTCCCTCCTGTCGGCTTTCCCACCCTCCCCGGGATTCATTCGTGGCAAGGGGATCAAATTTGATGCAAGCGTCTGTCCGTGTCCGGAAGGGCCCATCCTTGTACCCACCAGCCGGTATGGGCACACAGGCAGACCTTTCTCGCGCCGGGAAGGTACGGACTCAGCCTCTTCAGAGGTCAGGATGCGTATGTAGCTTGGAGACCCCTCGCCGCCAGCGAGAGCCTCCAGGTTGCCCCGGCTCAAAGGGTAGGTTATGCAAGTGCCTTGGCACGCCACGGGCCTGGTGCTGGGAAAGGGTAGGAACACCTCGCCTTTCCTTTTGTTTAGCAGAAAGGAGGTAAAGGTACAAGCAGATCGTGGTGGGAAGGCGGATCACCCTGCCTCTGCGGAGGGTGTCTGTGCGAACCAGGGGGGTAGAGGCCACGATCGGCGCCGTGGAGCGGATTTTGCACGGGTTACAACGGGGACCTTTGACGCTGGAGGGCATATGAGTCGTAAGGTACCGGCTGCTCGAATTCCGTCGAGGTCGGCCTGGCCCAAGGGGCCCGAGGCCGAGGCCTGGACCACCAATTTCTTCCACGAAAACCACCTGGATTTCGAAACGAGGCCGGATAAGGTTGCTTCTCCCGAACAGGTGCGGTTTATCGTCTACCTGGCCGACCGCCGGGTGTACTATCCCTGCTCGAGCGAGCTCTTCGAGGCCATTGCCCGGAGGGATTCGGCGGCGTATCTCCGCCCGCGTTACGAGGAGGTCTGGTCCGTGGTGGAGCAACTCGTCCTGGACCATGTAACCGACGAGGGGAAGCGGGCGTTTCTGCTTGAGCTTCTTCGCCTCAAGTATGCTCACGATACCCACGACGGGATCATGATCCCGTCCCGACTCGAGAAGCGACTCTTCAAGATCTTCATGGACAAGAGCAACATCGATCAGCCCTATTTTCGGCTCAAGGTTCAGCGGAATCAGCACGTCAGAGAAATCCTGGCGACCCCGGCGTTCTGGCAGGTGTTCAATTCAATTGACGAACAGCCGGTTTTGAGCTTCGATAGTTTAGAGGATCTCAAGGGTGCTGCTGCGAAGCTTCAACTCCAGAGACTGGTGAGACTCTGTGTTGCCCAGGAGCTTTGGAGTGAGAGTCGGCGACGGAAGGAGTTGGGCGTCGTGAACTATCGTGCCGCACTCCGGATTCTCTGGCTTGCCAACGACGCCGGCGAGATCGTGGTGGACCTGAAGATCATTCGGTTTCTCATGGGCTGGGGGCACAAGGTTATCCTGGTAGTCAAGGATGGCTTTTACTTCAACAAGGTGACCATTCACGACGTGGAGAACGATCCGGCCGTGATCGAGGAGCTGGGCATTGCCATGCTCATAAAGGACCCGGCTAGCTCGAAAAGGGAACTTTTGGAGCGGCTGAAACGGGACCGGCAGCTCTTTGTGATATCCGACGGCACCCAGGAGCGGCTGAACTTCCTACTCGCTTCCAGTACCTTTGCGCGGATGTTCAAGGAGGCCGACCTGGTTATCTCTAAAGGCCGGGAACAGTGGCGCCGACTGTTTCTCACGGCCTTTCAATTTACAAGGGACATCTTCAACATTCGTCTCGCGGATAGCGGAGATGAGGTCATCGTCAGCTATAAGCCAAAGCATCCGGAGGCGGTGAAGTTTTCCGAGCAAGATCTGGTGGAGAAGGCGCAAGGCATCACCCAGGAGATGGCCGCAGCGCGGAGGCGAGGCGAACGAGTCATCTTCTACAGCGCCATCATTGGGAGCATTCCCGGCCAAATGGAAACCGCGGTGGAGATTCTCGCTGCCTTTGTCGGGCACATGCGCCGCACCTATCGGAAGTGCTTCGTCATCAATCCGGCCGAGCACTTTGTCCCCGGCATGGACGCCGACGATCTCATGTACATGTGGGAGATGGTGCAGCGGAGCGGGTTCATCGACATCTGGCGCTTTCAGACCATAGAGGACATCGAGACTAGCTTCGCCCTTCTCAACCGCGAAGTGCCGCCCGAATGGTTGGGAAAGGATGCAACCTACAGCACCGGCTGTACCAAGGAGATGAACATCGCCCAGGAGGTGCAGCAGGAGTTCCCAGAAATGCAGATCATCGGCCCGGCCAAGGAGCGGTTCCTGCGGAGGTCGGAGTACGGCATCGGCAAGCTCTACGACCGTCGCCTCGATCAGATTCGCCTGCCCTAGCGTGCCGGACCCTGACGGAGCAGTGAACCTATGCCATACGAAAAGGTGAAGGTCGAGTGCTACAGCGGCTATCGGGCCAACGAGCGGCCTGTGGCCTTCACCTTTGAGGACCGACGGTGGGAGATCATTGACGTCATCGACCGCTGGTTCGAGGGCGGGGTGCAGCCGGGGCGCCCCGTGCTCGACTACTTTAAGGTGAAGACCTCGGAAGGGAGGGTGTTCCTCCTTCGTTACAATTCCCTTTTCGACGCGTGGGCGGTGCGCGTCCCGCCTAAATCGACCCACTGAATATCTAAGCCAGTTGAGGCTGCCGAGGGAATGAGAAACCGCACCGGTGGTTCGTGGATAGTACGGGCTAGGACCTTCCTTCTCTGCAAGCGGTGGGCTCTGTAAGAAGGGGCGCTGTGGGAGCGGCTTCCAGCCGCGACGAGTAGGCTGGGGCAGGGAGGTCTGCTCTGCAAAGGCGCCACGCCGAGGCGTGGTCGCGCCATTGATGATCGAGAGGGAGGCTGGGTCTTTCGGCTGGGTTGTGGTGGAAAGTTCGGGGGGGCCTTTCTGTCGGCGAAGGTAAGGTAGTGGCTTCGGATGCGCTTTGCGCCGCAGATCATCCCTACCCCCGGCGCCGGGCGGGATTGTCAACATGTAAGGTGGGCACAGCGCACCAGAAAAGTTCTTGCCCTGTGAGAGCGGCTTCCCCGCGATCGGACGGCGTCTCGAAGGTCACGGAGACGCGGCATTGCGGATGCGGGCGACCGCCTCCTCGGTGTGATCGCGATGGCCGAAAGCGCTGAGGCGGAAAAATCCCTCGCCGGAGGGGCCGAAGCCGGAGCCGGGAGTGCCGACGACGTGAGCCTGGGTGAGGAGGAGATCAAAGAAATCCCAGGAGCTCATGCCTCGCGGGGCCTTCAGCCAGACATAGGGGGCGTTCACACCGCCATAGACGGTGAACCCGGCGGGGCTGAGAGTGTCGCAAATGATGCGGGCGTTTTCCATGTAGTAATCGATGATAGCTCGAACTTGGGGTTTTCCTTCCTCGCTGTAGACTGCGGCGGCAGCCGCCTGGACGGGATAGGAAACACCGTTGAACTTGGTTGTCTGCCGGCGATTCCAAAGCTGGTTGAGGCTGACCGGCTTTCCGTCAGTGGTGTGAGCGAAGACGGTCTTGGGCACAACGGTGTAAGCGCAGCGAGTGCCAGTGAAGCCGGCGGTCTTGGAGAAACTCCGAAACTCGACAGCGCATTCCTTCGCCCCGGGAATCTCGTAAATGGAATGGGGGATGTGGCCCTGAGTGATAAAGGCTTCGTACGCTGAATCGTAGAGAAGAATAGCCCTTTCTTTGCGGGCGTATTCGACCCAGACCTGAAGGTGTTCGCGCTCGGCGACGGCGCCAGTCGGATTGTTGGGGAAACAGAGGTAGATCAGGTCCACCTTGCCCTTGGGCAGGTCAGGGAGGAATCGGTTGCCTTCGGTGCAGGGCATGTAGTGAATCCGGCCGTAGCGACCCTGGTCGTCAGCCGGTCCTGTCCGTCCCGCCATGACGTTCGTATCCAGGTAGACGGGATAAACGGGATCGGCGAGGGCGACGGTGTTCTCGACCGCGAAGATCTCTTGGATGTTTCCGCAGTCGCACTTGGCGCCGTCACTGACAAAGACTTCATCGGGGTCCAGAGATACACCGCGGACCTGGTAGTCGTGCTGGACGATCTGGTCGATTAGGAAGCGGTAGCCCTGCTCGGGCCCGTAGCCGCGGAAGGTCTCGACGCGGCCCATCTCCTCCACGGCACGGTGCATGGCTTTGACGACCGCGGGCGGGAGGGGACGGGTGACATCACCGATGCCGAGGCGGAGAATCTTTGCCTGAGGATTTGCCGCTGCGAATGCCTGGACCCGGCGGCCGATCTCGGGAAAGAGATAGCCGGCCTTGAGCTTGAGGTAGTGTTCATTGACTAGGGTCATGGAAACTCCCTCGCACTGGCGTTGGTCGTAAAGAAGGCTCAATGATAGCGAGTTTGCCTCGGGAAGGGAAGGGGGCAGCGCGCAATCATTCCCTCAACAGGCTGTCCGACAACCCCGAAAACACTCTCCTCTCCCCCTCGGGAGGGGGTGAACCCTATTGGGGCTAGGGGGGAGATGCACGATCTTCAATCCTCATGTTCCACGTGGAACATTGGAAGACCAGGCGCGATGGGTAACATGAGCTGTCGAGGCCTGAAAGGCTTTGTTTTTACTCGCTCGACGTAAGAGAGAGGGAACATCTCGTCTCACCGTATTCCACTTTGAAAAGTCACGGCACTGTGCTATTGTGGCGATGCCTGTAGGGGGCACAAAGAAATGGGTCCGTACAGGCGGACACCGCTCTAGACGGACGGAAAGAGGATGGCTCGACTGATTGCCGTTGCCAACCAAAAAGGCGGCGTGGGCAAGACCACCACGGCGGTGAATCTTGCGGCCTCCCTGGCCGTAGCGGAGAAACGGACGCTCCTCGTCGATTGTGATCCCCAGGGGAATGCCTCGAGCGGACTCGGTCTGGCTCGGGAGGGGATGGGCAAGCACCTTTACCAGCTGCTCATCAATGAAACCGAGGCCTCGGAGGCGATCCACAGCACGGCCCTCACCTACCTCCACCTTATTCCCGCGAGGACTGAGCTTATCGGCGCCGAGATCGAACTACAGGCTCTCCCCGGACGGGAAAAGATCCTTCAGGAACGTCTTCGGCCTCTTCTATCTCTCTATGACTATATCCTGATGGACTGTCCCCCCTCCCTCGGGCTTCTAACCGTCAATGCCCTCATGGCCGCGCATACGGTGATTATCCCGCTGCAATGCGAGTACTATGCCATGGAGGGATTGAGCCAGCTGGTGCAAACCATCCAGCTGGTGAAAAGGGTTCTCAACCCCCGCCTGGGCATCGAGGGCATCTTGCTCACCATGTTCGACACTCGGAATAACCTCTGTCACCAGGTTGCCGATGAGGTGCGAGTCCACTTCAAAGACCGGGTGTTCAAGACCGTGGTACCGCGAAATGTTCGGCTGAGCGAGAGCCCGAGTCACGGCAAACCGGTGCTTCTCTACGACGTCAGCTCAACCGGCGCTCGCTCATATCTCGAGCTTGCCAGGGAGCTCATGAAGCGTGAGGCAGTCGACGGACGTTAGTATCGAATTGGACCCTGCATGGATCGCACCTTGGACGGACCGGAGCGGTAGACATGACGAAAGAGGCAGGTGAAGCGGCGAGCGGGAGTAGCCGAAAGAAGGGCCTCGGAAAGGGACTGGGAGCACTCATTCCTGATGCGGATCTCGTCTCGCGAACGGGTGAGCAGTTCTTCTACTGCGAGATTGAAGAGATTACCCCCAACCCCTACCAGCCGCGACACCATCTCCGTGACCGGGCGTTGGATGAGCTCGTGGAGTCAGTGCGTGAGAAAGGGGTACTCCAGCCGCTCTTGGTCAGGAGAAGCGATCAGGGCTATCAGTTGATTGCCGGCGAGCGGCGGTGGCGGGCGGCACAAATGGCCGGATTGCAGCGAGTTCCGGTCATCATCAAGGAAAGCACCGAGCCGGAGTCCTTTGAGCTGGCTCTGGTAGAGAACATTCAGCGTAAGGACCTCAACCCCATCGAAGAAGCGGAGGCTTACTCGCGTCTGCATCAGGACTTTCACCTGGGTCAGGAGGAGATCGCCCGGAAGATCGGGCGAGACCGATCAACCGTAGCCAACATGATGCGTCTGCTCAAGGTGCCTGAGCGGATTCGCACGGACCTCCAGGAAGGGACGTTGGCCATGGGGCATGCGCGTGCCCTTCTGGGTCTTCCGGATTCCAGTCTCCAGCTTCAAGCCCGTGACGCGATCGTTAAGAAGGGGCTTTCGGTTCGAGAGACGGAAAGGCTCATACAGGGACTGTTGAAGAAGGGAAAACGGCGAAAGGCGGCGGCTCCGGGGGACGGAGGCTTGCGTCCCCTTCTCGACCAGCTCATCCGTCATTACGGCACTCGAGTGAAGATCACCCGTCGCGGCAGGAGGGGAAAGATCGAGATCGAATTTTTTTCCGAGGAAGATCTCCACCGCCTCCTAGATCTCTTGACTCAAAGCTCGCCCTTGCCGAGCCCATGAGCATTGATTCGGCTTCTGACCGGAGTCGAGAGTCGTGGACCGCAATGCAATGGGCATATTCCCGTTACGCTCAGAGCGGGGAACTCGAGTATTTTGGCAAGTATTCGTCCTTTCTCGCTTGACCTCCTTTTCCATCTGCCTTGCCGCGCCGTGGCGAGGTATTGCCGAGCAGAGCACCCCGTCTCGAGAAACCATTAGCCAGCTCTTCCCGGAATGAAGTGGCGCACGGAGTGCCGACGATCGGCTCAGGCGGAAAGACCGACGGAACAAAACGGTAGAATCTGGAGGTCCGATGCTCCCGCGGCGGGCGAAGACCGAGATGGCCGGAGGTGATCGTTCCCTCCGGCTCTTGACCTTTGAGGCGGCGTCGCGCGCGGGCGGGGCCGGGACAACTTAGCGTGCCGATTGGATGCCTCTGCTGAGTTGGAAGTCGGAGGCAGATTCAAGGGATTTCAGGCAGGCGGCGATGGCAGTCCATCTCATCATTGACGGGTACAACCTCATTCGTCGGTCTCCCATGCTCCGGCGAGAGGACGAGGTCGCGCTGGAACTAGCGCGAGAATCACTGCTGGAGTGGCTCCGCAAATACAAGAGAATCCGGTCGCACCGGATCACTGTGGTTTTTGACGGGGCGAGCAAGACTGGAGCGCCGCCGAGCCCCGGTCAGGAGAAGGGGATCCGTGTTGTCTTCTCCGGAAGGAACGAGACGGCCGACGCGGTCATCGAGCGCATGAGCGAAAAGGAGGGCGGCAAGCTCACGGTGGTGACCTCGGACAGAGATCTGGGCCGATATGCTGCCTCACACGGCGCTGTGGTCATTGACGCGGAAGAGTTTGCGGGCAAACTCGAGATGGCCCTCCATTTCGAGGCCAAGGGGGCTGAGGTGGACGAGGAGAACGAGGGGCGGCAGGGCGGCCTGGACACTCGAAAGAAGGGCCCGAGCAAGCGGCTGTCCAAAGGGGAGCGAAAGAAACGGCAGCGCCTGCGGAAAGTGTAGTTCGCATGATGCACGAACCGTCTGCTGTGACCGCGGATTCGGCTGCCCTTCTTTGCGACGGGTGGGCTCTGAGATGAGCAACCTTGCGGGAGCGGCTTCTCTCTCGGCAGGCTCCCCTCGACAAGCTCGGGACCGCGGGATCCGGAGTTGCGCCGAAGGGTGGCCGCGATCGGACGGCCTGAGGCAGGGATGGTCTGCTCTGCAAGGGCGCCACGCCGAGGCGTGGTCGCGTCATCGATAGTGGAGCCTGAGGCCGGGCCTTTCGACGGGGTTCTCGTGGAAAGCGCGGGAGGCGTTTCTGTGGGCGAAGGAAGGTAGAAGCTCCGGATGCGCTTTGCGCCGTAGACCACCCTGCCTGCGGCGCCGCCTCGTTTTGCATAGCCGGCAGCCGGGCGTCCACGGGCGTTCTTCCAACAGGCTCAGGACAAGCTCACCTTGGGAGCGCGAGCCCCTGTGGTTGGCCGATGGAACGGCGATTTCCACGGTCTCGCGATGGCATTTCGCGCAGAATGCGGGGAGCGAATGGCTCGGGTCGGCGATAATGGTTGGAGCGCGTGTGTCAATGATTGACCCTCGATGAGCGTGATCTCCGAGACCAGGGACAAGAGATTTCGACGAAACAGGAGAATGGGAGGAATGTACCAATCTATTCTGGTGCCCCTTGACGGTTCGGCTCTGGCGGAGGCTATCCTTCCGGAGATAGAGAAATTGGCCCGCTGCATGGGAGCTCGCATTCTACTCCTGCGGGTAAGTCGAGCGCACGTCTTTCCGGGGAAAGATCCTACGAAGGCGGAAATACAGGTGGTCAGGCGGGCCGAAGAGTACGTGGCCGAGATCCGAGATCGACTGGCGGCCAAAGGGTTGGATGCGGAGGCCCACGTGAGGTACGGTGCGGTGGCCGAGGAGATCCTGACGCACAGTGCCCGCAACGACGTCGATCTCATTGCTATGTCTACCCATGGGAGGAGCGGCCTCGGGCGCTGGGCCCTTGGAAGCGTTGCCGAGAAGATCGTCAGGCGAAGCCAAAAACCGGTACTCCTGATGCGGGCCAAGGCGCGGCCTGAAGGAGAGGACTAGAAATGGTCGCCGCGACAGATGCCTGTGCGCAATCGTGTCTACCGGCCGGCTTGCCTTTGTCGCTGCAGGCAAAGCGAAGGCCAGCGCTTTGTTGCCCTCTTGGGCCCCGGGCCTTCGGGGTCGGAGAAGAACGCGTTGCGGGGTTCTCTTACCCGAGGACGGGAAGGGTTTTCCGCCAACCGGCCGGACTTGCCATCATTGCCGTGAGGTGAGGCGGCTTCAATCCGCCTTCCACTTACGCTCCCTGCCTTCCACGAGGGCACGAATATTGGAACGGTGGCGGAAGGAAATGCCCAGAGCAAGGAGGCCGCCGAGCCCCACGTACACTCCGGGGTAGTCAAAGAGGGCGAGCCAAAGGGGTAAACTGACGGCGGCGATGAGGGAGGCGAGGGAGACGTAGCGCCAACGCCAGGCGACGGCGGCGAAAAGAAGGAACCCGCAGAGCGCAGCCTTGGGCCAGAGAACAAGCGAGATTCCGGAGACAGCGCCCACACCCTTGCCGCCCTGGAAGCGGAGGAACAAAGAGTAACAACTTCCGAGTAGGATGGCGAGAGCAACGAGCGAGACCGCCCGGGTATCCACGGGGGAGGTGGCAGGCCAGAGGAAGAGAACAAGGGCGACAGGGAGGACGCCCTTGGCCATGTCGAGGGCAAGGACGACGAGACCGTAGCGAAGGCCGAGAAGACGGGCCACATTGGCAGCGCCGATGTTGCCGCTTCCGGATTCTCGCACGTCCCGACCGGCAAGCAAGCGGCCAATCCAGTAGCCGGACGGGAGGGAGCCGACGAGGTAGCCAAGAAGGACTAAAGGCAGAACGGCAAGCCAAGCCATCGATGTCTCCCACGTTGGATGCGACAACACCTTACTGGGGTGAAGGGGCCAAAGGCAAGGAGTTTTTGAAATGGCGGGCTGCTAAGGAGCCATACGAGGGGACTCCTCCACCCCAGCGTGATTTGCCCCGGACGGAGCCACTTTTCGGCGTGGTCGCGGCACTTGTTTGAGCCCGCATTATGCACGAGAAGCCATTGGGAGATCGTGGAGATAGTCGTGCCACCGGGCAACCATCCCGCGGCAACGCGGGACTCGGACCTGAGGCGTACGTGTTCAGTACGTCGCAAGGTGCGAGACCCGAGGACGCCCCAAAGAACGGCCGGATCCGCGATCGGAGCAGGGGGTTCGTGCATTATGCGGGTTAAGGAAGGGTCAGGGATACTTGGGGCCTCATAGGGGCAATCCTGAGGCCGGTGGTGGTGCGGGCCCTGTTGTGCGAAGATGGTTGTAGTATGGTGCCAATTGCTCCGCAGCGCAACGTTTCATATACGGGGAACAGAGGCGAGCGGTGCCGCCCCTCCCCATCGGGGATGAGCAGTTGTCAGGCATGAAGATCGCAGTCATCGACGGGCAGGGTGGTGGCATCGGCAGCGTCCTCATCAAGAGGATGAGGGAGGTTTTTCAGGAACGGGTGGAGATCCTCGCCTTGGGCACGAATGCCATCGCCGCAGCCCAGATGATGAAAGCCGGCGCTAACAAGGGGGCGAGCGGCGAGAACGCCATCGTGGTCATGGTGCGCAAGGTTGACCTCATCGTCGGTCCCATTGCCATCGTCCTCGCCGATGCCATGATGGGCGAGATGACTCCCGCCATGGCCGCAGCCGTAGCGAGCAGCCCCGCCCGAAAATTCCTTCTCCCGCTCACCCAGGAGGCGGTCGAAGTCGTGGGCGTCGTACCCGAGCCTCTGCCTCACCTCGTGGAGCATCTGGTCGAGAAGCGGCTCCGACCCATTGTGGAGGCCATGGAGGGAGAAGGCTAACCGATAGGAATCGGAATCTGCAAGGTTTCCGCTCTATCCGCCACTCCGTTCCTTCAGGAGCTTTTCATCGATATACGAACGGGATGTTTCACGTGGAACAACCCCTCGGTCTCTCGACTCCCATCCGGGGTTTCCGTCGCCACCTGGACGCTGGTATGCCCGGTGAGGAACCTGCTCCAGAAGTGGCGGGTAAGGCGGGCGGCAACTTCCGAACGCCCTGTCGGCCGCACATGGTCTTGGCAGCTATGACCGCATTCGGAACTCCTGGAAGCCCGAGATCAACAAAACATGATTGGCAAATTGTGACGACCCAAAAAAACGCGAATTCCCCAGTTTTTTGCTTCTTTTTTCCCTTAATCCCTGAATTATTCCTCTGTTTGTTTCTTGTCTGGTCCCGCTTGTGCGCAATACGGTTCCTCGTGAGGGGCGAACATGCCGCAAGGCCCCACCAGCCCCCCAACAGGCTGTCCGACAACCCCAAAAACACCCTCCTCTCCCTCTCACCTTTACCCGCCTTAGTTATTGCCATTTGGCGTGTCAAGAGG
>JAGFXI010000104.1 GCA_017861095.1 Deltaproteobacteria bacterium
CCGCCCACCGGCACCATGGGCTCCTTGGTCTTCCGGTTCTTCACGAGCTCGAGACCCACGAAGAGCCCGAGGCCGCGAACATCCCCGATGCAGGGATGTCTTTCCTTGAGTTCCATCGCCTTCTCCAGAAGGTAGCTCCCCATCTTCGCCGAGTTCTCGATGAGCTTGTCCTCCTGGTAGATCTGGATGGTCCGAACCGCCGCGGCGCACGCCAGGGCATGACCGGCGTAGGTGGCCCCATGGCTGAAGAACTGCTCCTTGAAGCGGTCCCCAATGGGCTTTCGCACTACGGTTCCCCCGAGGGGCACGGTGGCGCAGGTCATCCCCTTGGCCATGGTCATGATGTCGGGCACCACGTTCCAGTGGTCCACGGCGAACCACTTCCCGGTCCGGCCAAAGCCGCTCATGACCTCATCGGCGATCATGAGGACCCCCCACCGGTCGCAGATCTCCCGGAGCTTCGGGAAGTATTCGGGCGGGGGCACGATGATCCCGTTCGCCCCGGTCACCGGCTCGAAAATGATCCCCGCCACCTTCTCGCTTCCACCCTCGAGCTCGATCGCCTCGTCGATGTACTTGACGCAGGCGAGATCGCATTCGGGGTACTTCTGGTGGAGCATGCACCGGTAGCAGTAGGGATGGGGCACCGGCACCACCTCGGTCCCACCCGAGACCTGGGCCCAACTCCTGGGGTCGCCCACGGAGAGGGTCATGGAGGCGGCGGTTCCCCCGTGGTAGGTGCGATAGCGGGAGAGGATCTTGCGCCTCCCCGTGTACTGGTGACAGATCTTGACCGCCGCCTCGTTGGCCTCCGTGCCGCCGGGGGAGAGAAAGGTGCGGGAGAGGTCTCCCGGGGTAATCTCCGCCAGCATCCTGGCCAGCACCGCCCTCGGTCGGGTGGAGAAGTTGGGGGCGAAGGCGCAGAGGGTCCTCGCCTGCTCGCAGATGGCCTCCACTACCCGGGGGTCCTGGTGGCCGATGTTGTGGCTCACAAAGCAGGAGCTGAAATCCAGCCGTTCCCTGCCGTCCTCGGTCTTGAAGCGGACACCCTTCGCGGTAAGCACGCGGAGAGGTGCCTGAGCGGGCTGGTACGACCAGGAATGGAAGAGATGCTCGACCTCGTAGGAATCCAGGTCTTTCTTGGCCGCAGGAATGCTCTTCAGGTCAATCATGCAGACCTCCTTTTCGAGATTGCCTCGGGAAGCAGGCTGTGCCGCAGGGTGGACATGGTATGACTGGGCACCTGTATTGTCCAGTATGAGAGGGTAGTTGGAAGGTTGGTATCTAATACATCAGATTTCAGGGCGGATGTCAAGGGTTGAGTTGAGTCAAGGTCCAGGAGGGTGCTGAAAGACCATGCTAACGCTGATGGCGTAAGGTGCCGTGCCCAGCAGATCGCCCTGCCTCACGCCCCCATTCGCGGCTGGAAGCCGCTCCCACACAAACCCGCATGGCGCCGTAGGCAGGGGGGCTGTAAGGCAAAGCGCATCCGGAGCCTCTACCTTCCTTGAATGACAGGAGTGACCTCCAAGGTTTCCACCACAGCCCCGCCCAGAGGCCTGGCCTAGCTTCCACTATCAATGGCGCGATCACGCCTCGGCGTGACGCCTTTGCAGACTTGCCCGCCGGCGGGATGGACCCCCTGCCGTAGCCCACTTCGTCGCCCTCACACCTCGATAAGGGCCACCTGGATGATGTTCTTGAAGCTCCGCAAGGCATGGAGCGCCGCCGGCGGCACCGGGTTGTCCACCGTGACCAGGCAGATGGCCGTGCCCTTGCTCCGGATCCGGCTCAGGTGCATGTCAGCGATGTTCACCTGGTGGCTTCCCAGCGTGTTGCCGATGAAGCCGATCACGCCCGGCCGATCGTAGTTGGAGATGAGGAGCATCCTTCCCTCCAGGGGCGCTTCCATCCGGTACTCGTCGATTCCGACGATCCGGCACTCCGGCTCGGGAAACACGGTCCCCGCCACCTGGTATGAGCCCCGGTCGGTGAGGACGGTGAGGGTGATCATCTCCGTGTAGCCCCGCATCTCGGAGGTTGTGGCCACCGCCACCTTGATGCCGCGACTCCGCATGATCACCGGGGCGTTGACGATGTTCACCTCTTCGGTGAGGACCTTCTGCAGGAAGCCCTTCTGGGCCGCGTTCGTCACCGGGGCGAGCTCCAGGTCGCCGAGATCGCCGCCGTAGGCGATGTGGAGGCGCTGGACGTTTCCCTGGGTGTACTGGGAGAGGAATCGGCCGAGACGTTCGGCCAGGACCATGTAAGGCCGGATCTGCTCCGCCATCTTCGGGCTCACCGAAGGCACGTTCACCGCGTTCTTGATCACGCCGTAAAGGAGATAATCCACCATCTGCTCGGCAATGTCGGTGGCCACGTTGATCTGAGCCTGTTCGCTCGAGGCCCCCAGGTGCGGGGTGGCGACCACCTGGGGCAGGCCGAGGAGGGGACTGGAAGCGGGCGGCTCCGCGGCGAACACATCGAGGGCCGCGCCCGCCACCTTGCCCGTCTTGATGGCCTCGTAGAGGGCCGCCTCGTCGATGAGGCCTCCCCGCGCGCAGTTGATTATCCTGACCCCCTTCTTCATCTTCTTGAAGGCCGGCTCGCCGATGAGGGCCTCGGTCTCCGTGGTGAGGGGCGTGTGAATGGTGATGTAGTCGGACTTCCGAAAGAGGGTGGGAAGGGGCACCATCTCCACTCCGGCCTTGCCAGCCGTATCGGGCGCAACGTAGGGATCGTAGGCGAGGACCCGCATCTTCATGCCGAGGGCCCGCTCGGCCACGATGGAGCCGATCCGTCCGAGACCGACGATGCCGAGAGTGTGGTTGTAGAGCTCGGTCCCCACGAACCGCTTCTTTTCCCACCTTCCGGCCCGCATGGACTGATCCGCCTGGGGTATGTGCCGCGAGAGGGCGAGCATGAGAGCGACTGTGTGCTCCGCTGCAGCCATGGCGTTCGCCCCCGGCGTGTTCATGACCAGGATACCCCGCTTGGTCGCCGTTTCCACATCGATGTTGTCAACTCCCGTGCCAGCACGGCCGATCACCCTGAGCTTGGGTGCCCGCTCGAGGACTGTTCGGTCAATCTGGGTGTGACTCCGAATGACGACCGCGTCGCACTCAGCGATCCGCTCGAGGAAAAGGCCCGCGTCGAGGCGGTCGTGGACCTCCACCTCGATCCCCTTGGCCTTTCGAAAGATATTCACCCCTTGGCGATGGAGTCCGTCGCAAATGAGAACCCGCATGCAGGAAACCTCCTCTCCTTTAACCCGCATTATGCACGAACCACCCGCTGCGAATGGGTGGTGTGAGGCAGGGAGGTCTATTCGGCAAGGGCGTCACGCCAGGGCGTGATCGCGGCATTGATAGTGTCGAGTGAGGCTTGGCGTTGTAGCGGAGGGGCGTACAAAATCCGGGAAGCCTTCCTGTCAGCAAAGGAAGGTGGTGGCTCCGGATGCGCCTTGCCTCACAGACCCCCCTGCCTCCGATGCCGGCCGGTGTCGTGTGGAAGCGGCTTTCGAGCCGCGATACGATGGCCCCGATGGCACGACCATCTCCGCGATCTCGCGACGGCGTCTCGTGCATAATGCGGGCTAAACCTCCGTCAAATCCATATTATGGTAGGGGGAGAGCCGCCGGAAGGCAAGCGAAAAATGGGCAGTGATTGTGGCTGGTTAAGATGACGAACAGGAAGACGAGCCCGCCTGGGGCGACGGTTTTATACAAATTCCTGAATCTGTGGTAAAATTCCTGTAATTTGCCGATGCAGAGAGAGGTGGATAATGAGTGAACTCTTCGAGGTGGGAAAGACCTATACGTTCTATTTCTCCAGCGACCAGGGCATCCGCCAGATCACCGGGCTGGTGGTCGGGTACGAGACCCCTCTGGCGAAGGTGGAGACCGGAGGCCTGACCCGCGTCATCAACTGCGCGTCGTCTCTTTTCCTTGAGGCCGTCCGCCGTCGCGACGACGAGCCGATCCCCCCGAACTCCGAGGGCCGCTAGCCGCTGGCGTAAGACCCGCCTCAGAATCGGTCTCTCCGCCGCCACTGCCCGAAGACCGGGGCGGGGCGGCGACGGAGCATTCCTCACCCTCCCCTTCATCGGATGCCCGCATGATAGTCCTGAAGTGAGCGGACCGTCCCGTGCCCTGCCCGGCATGCCGATATGCCTCTCGCTGCCGCGATGGCGGCCGCGAGCGTGGTGATGTAGGGCACCTTGTACTTGATGGCCGCCTTGCGGATGTAGGAATCGTCGTAGGCGCTGAGCTTCCCGCTCGGGGTGTTGATCACCAGATGGATCTCGCCGTTCTTGATGGCATCGACGATGTTGGGGCGCCCCTCGTGCATCTTCAGGATACGTTCCGCTTCGATACCGCTCCCGGCGAGAAAGGAGTGAGTTCCGCTGGTCGCCCTGATCCTGAAACCCAAGTTCTGGAAGCTTCGCGCCACCTCGAGCACCCCCCGCCGATCCCGCTCGGACACCGTGATGAGCACCGTACCCTCCACGGGGAGCATCTGCTGCGCCGCCTCTTCAGCCTTGTAGAAGGCCAGTCCAAAGCTGTCGGCGAGTCCGAGCACCTCTCCGGTTGACCGCATCTCCGGCCCCAGGATCGGATCCACCTCCGGGAACATGTTGAAGGGGAATACCGCCTCCTTGACCCCGAAGTGGGGCACGGCACGGCGGTTCAGCTGCAGGTCGGCGAGCCGTTTCCCGAGCATGAGCTGGGTTGCCAGCTTCGCCATGGAGACGTTGCACACCTTGGAAACCAGGGGCACGGTACGGGAGGCTCGCGGGTTTGCCTCGAGAACGTACACCACGTCTTTGGCAATGGCGTACTGGATGTTCATGAGCCCCACTACGTTCAGCGCCACCGCGATCCTCTTGGTGTACTCGTTGATGGTATCCAGGTGTTTGGTGGGGATGCTGATCGGCGGAATGACGCAGGCCGAGTCGCCGGAGTGCACCCCGGCGAGCTCGATGTGCTCCATGACCGCCGGAACAAAGGCCTCCATCCCGTCGGCGAGGGCATCCGCCTCGGCCTCGATGGCGTCCTCCAGGAACTTGTCGATGAGGATTGGTCGCTCCGGCGTCACCTCCACGGCGGCTGTCACGTATTCCCTGAGCATCTCCTCGTCGTGGATGATCTCCATGGCGCGGCCGCCGAGGACGTAGGACGGCCGAACCATGAGGGGATAGCCGATCTCCTTGGCGATCTGGAGGGCCTCCTCCAGGGTGCTCGCCATCCCGGACTCCGGCTGAGGGATGCCGAGCTCCCGCATCATCTGGCGGAAGCGATCCCGGTCTTCGGCGAGGTCGATCGCCTCCGGAGAGGTGCCGATGATCCGAACCCCTGCCGCTGCCAGCTCGTTGGCGATGTTGAGGGGGGTCTGCCCCCCGAACTGAACAATGACTCCCTCCGGCCGCTCCTTCTCGTAGATGCTCAGCACATCTTCCACCGTGAGAGGCTCGAAGTAGAGCTTGTCCGAGGTGTCGTAGTCGGTCGAGACCGTCTCCGGGTTGCAGTTCACCATGATGGATTCGAAGCCTTGCTCCCGGAGGGCAAACGCGGCGTGCACGCAGCAGTAGTCGAACTCGATCCCCTGGCCGATGCGGTTGGGCCCGCCGCCGAGAACCATGACCTTGGGCCGCTCGCTCCGCGGCACCGAATCTGGGGCATTGTAGGTGGAGTAATAGTACGCCGCATTCTCGACCCCGCTCACCGGCACCGCCTCCCACGCCTCGACGACCCCGAGCGCCTTGCGCCGCCGCCGGATCTCCGGCTCGGCCAGGCCGAGGAGTTTCGCCAGGTAGCGGTCTGCAAATCCGTCCTTCTTCGCCTGCACCAGGAGTTGATCCGGAAGCTCCCTCCCCTTGTGGCGAAGGATCTCCTCCTCGAGGGCCACGAGCTCCTCCATCTGTTCGATGAACCAGGGCTTGATGTGGGTCTTGCGGGCGAGGGCCTCCACCGTCGCCCCCTTCCGCAGGGCCTCGTACATGACAAACTGCCGCTCGCTCGTGGGCTCGGTGAGGAGCTCCATGAGCTGGTCCAGGGATTTCTCGTGGAAGTCCCTGGCAAACCCAAGTCCATGGCGGCCGTTCTCCAGGGAGCGAATCGCCTTCTGGAGCGCCTCCTTGTAGTTCTTGCCGATGCTCATCACCTCGCCGACGGCTCGCATCTGGGTGCCGAGGCGATCCTCCGCCCCGCGAAACTTCTCGAAGTTCCAACGGGCGAACTTCACCACCACGTAGTCTCCCGAGGGGGTGTACTTGTCCAGGGTGCTCTCCCGCCAGTAGGGAATCTCGTCGAGAGTCATGCCGGCGGCGAGCAGGGCGGATACAAAGGCGATGGGGAACCCGGTCGCCTTGGAGGCGAGGGCAGAGGAGCGCGAGGTCCTCGGGTTGATCTCGATCACGAGGAGCCGGCCGGTCTCGGGATGGTGGGCGAACTGGATGTTGGTCCCGCCGATCACCCGGATTGCCTCGACAATCTGGTAGGAGTAGCGCTGCATGCGCTCCTGGAGTTCCGGGGAGATGGTGAGCATGGGAGCGGTGCAGTAGGAATCCCCCGTGTGCACGCCCATGGGATCCACGTTCTCGATGAAGCA